>NZ_NPIZ01000104.1:0-30182 GCF_002251185.1 Prevotella sp. P5-126 | reverse complement strand
CATTTGACCAAACTTCATCTTTCTGATATGTTTCAAGGATGCTTATCCCATCCTCCTCCCATTTTCAACGCAGTTTTTGGGACTTACTTGGGACTTACTTGGAACTTACTCGGTCCTTACTGTTTACGTACAAAGAATGGTTATGTTCCGTATTCATCCCGAAGCCGAGAGCCGAGCTGAAAATATAATGAAAGGACTCATGCAACCGCTATTCTAAAGAATCGTTAAAACAAAGGAAAATATCGAAGAATAAGAAGATACTTTCTACTAACTGAAACGAAACGTCTATCACATTTTTATATATCAGATATTCTGTCTAATTTTGCAACGTGAAAATACAACACAAGTAATCATAGGCATATATATTAATTAAGGTATGAAAAGGACAACACTAATGGTAACGGCAATAGCTATAGCGCTATCGGCCTGCGCCCAGAAAAAATGGACGCTGACTGAGTGTATAGACTATGCGTTACAGAACAACATTACCCTACAACAGGCGAAATTGCAAAAACAATCGGCTACGGAGGAACGCAAACAGGCTAAAGCGGCACTACTGCCATCGCTGTCGGCATCAACAAGCCAATCATTTGGCTACAGACCGTGGCTGGAAAATGGTGTCGCTACCGTGACAAACGGTACGGTAAACTCGAAGGTCAACAAGACCTATTATAATGGAAGCTATGGCATCAACGCACAATGGACGGTATGGAACGGAAACCAAAACCGGAATCAAGTGAAACTCGGCGAGGTTAGCGAACAACAGGCAGAACTGCAAACCGAAACGACCGCTAACAATATCCAAGAGCGGATTGCTCAGCTCTATGTGCAGATCCTATATATGAACGAAGCCGTGGAGGTCAATAAACAAAGTCTCGAAACTAGTAAAAGGAACGAGCAACGTGGTAAAGAAATGGTTGAGGTGGGTAAAATGGCAAAGGCTGACCTCGCACAACTCACAGCACAACGGGCTGCCGACGAATATACCATCGTAGAGGCTGAGAGCAATATCGCTAACTATAAGCTACAGTTGAAGCAACTACTGGAACTCACAGGAGATGAGGCTTTTGACATCGAAATGCTAACAGCAGGCGACGAAGAGGCTTTAGCTGAAATTCCTGCGCTATCTACGGTCTATGAGACAGCTCTGGGCGGAAGACCGGAAATCAAGAATGCACAACTGGGATTGAAACAAAGCGACATACAGATGAATATCGCCAAGGCTGGTGCCATGCCTACCATCAGCATCAACGGAGGTGTGGGCACCAGTACGGCATCAATGAGCTCTCAAAACTGGGACAAGCAGATTAAAACAAATTTCGATGCTTCGGTGGGTGCTTCTGTTAGCGTACCGCTCTTCGATAACAGAAAGACAAAAACAGCTGTCAATAAGGCACGTATCCAACGGGAACAGGCTCAACTGGAACTGCTCGACCAACAGAAGCAACTCTATGCCACCATCGAAGGCTACTGGCTCGACGCTGAAACAAACCAACAGAAATTCAAAACGGCATTGACTACCGTTGAGAGTGAACAGGCAAGCTATGACTTGCTCGAAGAGCAGTTTCGGCTCGGTCTCAAAAACATCGTTGAACTGATGACTGGAAAAGACCGGTTGCTCTCGTCACAACAAAATAAATTGCAGGCGAAATACACCACCATCCTCAACCGTCAGTTGCTCCGCTTCTACCAAGGCGAGAAAATGACATTATAATATAAACAACATATCTAACAGAAACATAATACCACAACAATATGAATATCAAGAAAATAGGTATAGCAGCTGCTGCTATAGTACTCATCGCCATAGTGGCTTTCTTGCTGACAGGCAACAAAAAGGAACAGAAAGTAACATACACAACCGCAAAGGTGGAACGCCAGAATATTGAGAATACCGTCACAGCAACTGGTACTATAGAACCTGTGACTTCTGTTACCGTGGGTACTCAGGTTAGCGGTATCGTCTCTAAACTCTATGTGGATTACAACTCGGTGGTGAAAAAAGGACAGGTCATCGCTGAACTCGATAAGACCAACCTCATCAGCGAACTGAATACGGCTAAGGCTAACCTGTCGAGTGCACAGAGCACGCTGAACTACGAAAAGACTAACTTCGGAAGATACAAAACCTTGTATCAGAAGGGTCTGGTTAGTGCGGATGACTATGAGAATGCGCGTCTTTCCTATGACAAGGCTCGACAGCAGGTGGCTTCAGCTAAAGAGAATGTACAGAAGGCACAAACCAATCTGGGCTATGCCACGATCACCTCACCTATTGATGGTGTGGTGCTGTCCAAATCGGTAGAAGAGGGACAGACCGTTGCGGCATCATTCAATACACCTGAACTGTTCACTATTGCCAAAGACTTGACCGACATGCGCGTGATTGCCGATATCGACGAGGCTGACATAGGTGGTGTAAAAGAGGGACAACGCGTGACATTCACAGTGGATGCCTTCCCCGATGACTTGTTTGAAGGTGAAGTGACTCAGGTTCGCCAACAGGCTACTACTGAGAGTAATGTCGTGACTTACGAAGTGGTGATCTCGGCACCAAACAAAGATCTGAAACTGAAACCGGGACTGACTGCCAATGTCACCATCTTCACACTGGAGAAGAAAAATGTTACGGCTGTACCTGCCAAGGCATTACGCTTTACACCCAACGAAACCCTGCTGCAAGAAGGACAGACCATTGCAGATTGCAAGGGTGATCACAAGGTGTGGACACTCGAAAATAATGTCTTCAAGGCTCATGCCGTTGAGATTGGTACAACCAACGGTACTACAACAGAGATTACCGGTGGCATCAAAGAGGGTACTGAGGTTTTGATTGATTTCAATATCATGGGTGGTAACGAGGCTGAAGGCCAAGACCAGCAGGCAAGGAATCCCTTCATGCCTAAACCACGCGACAACAAGAAAAACAACCAGAAGAAGTAAGTACTATGGCCGAAGAGAAAAGAAAAACAGTCATCGAACTGCAGAATGTGAAACGCTACTTCCAGGTAGGAAGTGAGACGGTGAAGGCACTAAGGGGTGTCTCCTTCAAAATCTATGAGGGCGAGTTTGTCACCATTCAGGGCACATCGGGTTCTGGAAAATCTACACTCCTCAACCAGTTGGGATGTCTCGACACACCTACCAGCGGAGAATACTTCCTTGACGGAGTGGCTGTACGCACCATGTCGAAGACGGAACGGGCACACCTGCGCAACAACAAGATTGGTTTTGTGTTTCAAAACTACAACCTGTTGGCTAAGACAACGGCTGTAGAGAATGTTGAACTGCCGCTCATGTACAACAACAAGTATAATGCAGCACAACGTCGTGAGGCTGCCGTTAAAGCTCTGCAGGCTGTAGGACTGGGCGACCGTCTGGACCATAAGTCTAATCAGATGTCGGGTGGTCAGATGCAACGTGTGGCAATTGCCAGGGCTCTTGTCAACGACCCTGCCGTACTTTTAGCTGACGAAGCTACGGGTAACCTTGATACGCGTACATCGTTTGAGATGCTCGTGCTCTTCCAAGAACTCTACCGACAGGGACATACCATCATCTTCGTGACCCATAATCCGGAAATTGCGGAGTATTCTAGTCGTAACATCAACCTCCGTGACGGTAAGATACGTGAAGATACCATCAACACCAATATCAAGTCGGCGGCAGAAGCACTTGCTGCATTACCGAAACCGCAAGACGATTAAACTCACATACTATATATTGAACCCATCAGATTATGAACATACTCAATCTTTTCAAAGTCAGTATCAGGGCTGTCGCCAACAACAAGATGCGATCCTTCCTCTCCATGCTTGGCATCATCATCGGTGTGGCAGCGGTCATCATCATGATGTCTATCGGACAGGGATCTAAAGAGAGTATCCGTGCGGAACTCTCTACCATGGGCACCAACCTGATCAATATCCGACCGGGGGCTGATATGCGTGGCGGCGTACGCCAGGACCCGTCAAGCATGCAAACCTTGAAGATGGCTGACTATGAACGCATCATGCGCGAGAAAAAATATGTGACGAATGTTTCTCCTGAGGTCACAGCAAGCGGACAGGCTATCTATGGCAACAGCAATACCAATACTACGGTATATGGAGAAAGTCCGGAATACCTCGACATCAAGCAATGGACCATAGAACAGGGCGACTGCTTTACACAGGAGGATATCAAAAAGGCGGCTAAGGTGTGTGTCGTTGGTACTACCATCGTCAAGGAACTCTATGGAGAAGGGGCTGATGTCATCGGCAAGACTATCCGCTTCAAATCCATACCGATGCGCATCATCGGCGTACTGAAGTCGAAAGGCTACAACAACTGGGGTATGGACCAGGACAACGTCATCATCGCTCCCAATTCTACCGTCATGAAACGCATCGCGGCACAGACGTGGTTCTCCAGCATTGTGTGTTCGGCAATTACCGAAGAACTGAGCGATGCGGCCATCGAAGAACTCACACAGATTCTTCGAGACAACCACAAACTGAAAGGTGATGCTGCCGATGATTTCACCATCCGTTCACAGGCTGAGATGATGGAGACCATGTCATCCACCATGGATACCGTGACCATCATCCTCGTGGTGGCTGCTGCCTTCTCACTCCTTGTGGCTGGTATCGGTATCATGAATATCATGCTGGTCAGCGTGACCGAACGCACCAAGGAGATTGGATTGCGTATGGCTGTTGGAGCCACAGGACCGGTCATCTCATTGCAGTTCTTGATAGAATCCGTACTCATCTCTGTAACAGGTGGATTACTCGGCATACTCGTAGGATGCTCGGCAAGCGAATTTATCGTACCGATGTTCAATATGCCGTCAAGTGTTCCTGCATGGAGCATCTACGTATCATTCTTTGTCTGTGTCTGCATCGGTGTACTCTTCGGATACATTCCGGCACAGAAGGCTGCTAATATGGACCCAATAGAAGCTATTCGACATGAATAAACGTTTAGAGATTCTCATCCACATCGCCATCTGGATTGTTATCATCCTTTTACCGCTGATGTTCATGAATCATGGCAGAGGTATGTCCGTCAGTCAGTTTATGCTGACCACAACGGTACCGCTGACCTTCATGGCAGTGTTCTATATCGATTACCTATGGCTCACCCCAAGGTATTTCGTAACAGGACACCGCACGCAGTTCTTTGTGATCAATACCTTCATAGTCATCGTGCTCGGCATTGCCCTTCACCTCTGGATGAGTCTGTCACACGACATGCTGGGACATAACCACAGGGAACCGCCGTTGATATTGACCGTTGCTTTTGTCATACGCGACATTGTCAACCTCGTCATTGCGGCGGCAATTGCCACCCTACTCCATCTCGCCTTGCAGTGGCAGACAGCAGAAGAGGCACGAAAAGAAGCTGAACTGAGCAATCTTCGTTCACAGATCAATCCTCATTTCCTGCTCAACACGCTCAACAACATCTATGCGCTGACTGCTATCAATACCCAGAAGGCACAGGAGGCGATACAAGATCTCTCTAAGATGTTACGACACATGCTCTATGACTATCAGCGATCGGAGATAGAACTGCGCGATGAGGTGGAGTTCCTAAAAAACTATATCCGACTCATGAAACTGCGTCAGGGGCCGTCGGTAGAAGTCAATACCTCGTTTCATATCACCAACGAACAACAGAAAGTGGCTCCAATGATCTTCATCTCACTGGTGGAGAACGCCTTCAAACATGGAGTAAAACCTGCCGTTCCCTGTACCATCAATATTACCATCCAAGCCAATGACAGACAAATCGTCTGCGACATCGTCAACTCCAACCACCCCAAGACTTCTACTGACAGGAGTGGACACGGCGTGGGACTCGAACTTGTAAGACGACGATTGGAACTGGCTTATAAAGGACGCTATGAATGGACGCATGGCGTTAACGATAATCAAAAAATGTATCATTCTACCATTACAATTAAATTATGAACATCACTTGTGCTATCATCGACGATGAACCGTTGGCAATTGAACTCCTGAAGAGTTATGCCGAAAAGACACCATTTCTCGAACTACAAGGTTCGTATGGAAGCGCTATCGAGGCTATGAAGGTGCTACGCGACAATCCTGTTGACCTGCTCTTTCTCGATATCCAGATGCCAGAACTGTCAGGCATAGAATTTGCCAGAATCGTTCCTAAAACAACAAAAATCATTTTCACCACCGCTTTCCAACAGTATGCCCTGGATGGCTATAAGGTTAAGGCACTCGACTATCTGCTCAAGCCCATTGCCTACGAAGACTTCCTGGCTGCTGCCAACAAAGCGCTGGAATGGTTCAGGGTATTCCGCAAACAAGAGACTTATATGCGCGACCGCTTTATCTTTGTCAAGAGCGATTATAAATTGGTACGCATTGACCTCGACAACATCCTGTATGTTGAAGGACTCAAAGACTATGTCCGCTTCTATCTCGACGACGGTAGGAAAATCATGTCACTCATGAACATGAAGAAACTCGAAGAGTTCCTTCCCAGACCGGAGTTCCAGCGCACACACCGCTCCTATATCGTGCACATGAGCAAGGCGGAATCTATCGACCGCTTCCGTATCGTCTTCGGCAAGGAGTTTATCCCCGTATCTGAATCCTACAAAGACAACGTTCAACAGTATCTCGATGCGCATACGCTGGCATAAGATGCACAGCACGATTGCCATCGGGCATACCAACAAAAACGCAGGCTCCCAACAAAGGAGTCTGCGTTTTTTATAGCGTAATAATTAGATTGTTACATATTCATACCACCGTCAATCTGAATCACCTGACCTGATACATAGCTTGACATATCAGAAGCCAGGAACAGACAAACATTAGCAATATCTTCTACCTGTCCGCCACGACGGAGAGGAATCTTCTTCATCCAGTCCTTACGAATCTCTTCTGGCAGTTGTGCCGTCATGGCAGTCTCAATGAAACCAGGAGCTACGGCATTGGCACGTACACCCTTAGGACCGAGTTCCTGAGCAATAGACTTTGCCAAACCAATCATACCTGCTTTAGAAGCAGAGTAGTTACACTGGCCTGCATTACCGTGTACACCTACCACACTCGACATATTGATGATAGAACCCTTACGCTGGCGCAACATGATAGGAGCGCAGGCATGAATGAAGTTGAAAGCTGATTTCAGATTGACATTCAATACTGCATCCCACTGGGCCTCTGTCATACGGAGCATCAGACCATCCTTGGTGATACCGGCATTGTTCACCAGTACATCAATAGAACCGAAATCCTCCTTGATTTTGTTGACCACAGCCTCTGTCTCTGCAAAGTCAGCAGCATTTCCTGCATAGGCATTACATTTCACGCCAAGAGCCTCAATTTCCTTGCGGGTAGCCTCAAGGCCTGCAGCCATATCATCGTTGAGTACAAGATCAGTAAATGCAATGTTAGCGCCTTCCTGGGCAAATTTCATAGCAACGGCTTTGCCGATACCACGTGCTGCACCTGTAATGAGGGCAGTCTTTCCTGTTAATAATCCCATAATGTGTTTATTTGTTTATGTTATATGTTTTATTGTTAGTGTTACTATTCCTGTCAAATCATCGGTCACTGTTCTTCTTGAAGTTTCCCAATGCGCCATACACAAATTTGGCAACCTGAGGTTTGGTGGCTTCTTCTGTCATTCCATGGGCAATACGACCATAGATATAAGGCACTTCAAGTCCCTTGATACAATAGTGGGTGATGTCAGCTACAAGATCTACGTTTTCTATGTCAAACTCGCCTGCCTCCTTGCCCTCTGTATATACCTTACGGAACAATTCCACTTCTGCATCATCAAAGTTCTTACGCACCTTCTCCACCATCCATATATTACGGAAAAACTCAGCACGTAGATTACCGTTACGCACCACCGTCTCACGGATCATACTCAGATGGGTGTATATCAATTCTATCACCTTATCCTGTGGACGGATACGCTTAGCAGCTACCTCATCCAATTTATCAGACAGGCGCTCCAGTTCGCACTCAATGACAGCAAAATAAATATCTTCCTTGGATTTAAAATAGGTATATAGCGTGCGACGTCCTTTGCCAGAGGCAATGGCAATGTCGTTCATCGTCGTGTTTTCCATTCCGTTTTTGGCAAACAACTGACGGGCTACATCTACTAATTTTTGTCGCGTCTTTGATATTGACATAGTTATGACTCCTCCTATTTTTCTATTGCACATGCATGCATACGTGTGCAAAATTACACATTTCTTTTCTATTGTGCAAACAATTTCCGTTATTTTGTTCTATTTGGAGGAAAAACAAAAAATTATCGCATAAAAATTTGGTATTTTCAAAAATAGTTTGTACCTTTGCACCCGCAATTAAGAAATACAGCGGAGTGGAGCAGTTGGTAGCTCGCCAGGCTCATAACCTGGAGGTCGCATGTTCGAGTCCTGCCTCCGCAACTAATGAAATCGCAACATTCTGATAATCAGCTGTTGCGATTTTTTATATTCACGGAGTGTTTTGGTTAGAAGTTAGAGGTTAAAGGTTAAAGGTTAGAGGTTAGAGGTTAAAGGTTAAAGGTTAAAGGTTAGTGTTTAGATATTCTAGTTAAAGATTCTTCTAAAGATTTTGATACACAAGCAAAAACGGGCTGAAAGCCCAATGGTTTCCCTAGCCCAGGGCAACACCCTGAGGAAGAGCGCATTATAGTCAAAGATTATAGTTAAAGATTATGTTTATGGAGGCAGAGTGGTAGATTATTTCTGGCCACAGGCCATATTTTAACAAAGATTTCCTCCAAAGATTTCTTGCCGACAGGCAACCCCAAACCATCCGTATAAATTCCGTTTAAATTGGCTACGCCTTTGTTTTCTCGCCACGGCATAATTAAAGCGAGCTTTATTCTGCTCATGGCTTAACGAAAACAATCCGATGATCCGTGTCCTCATGCAACAATCAAGGTTAAAAAAACAAAATTCATAGCCATTCCTTGCATCATTTCATTTTTTTGTTTTAACTTTGTGCTATTAGAAACAATAACTAACAAATAAACAATATAAATGAATTATGGAAAACAACACTGAGTTGATCGCCCAATGCGAAGCACGGGCAAAAGAATGGCTCTCACCAGCCTTTGATGAAGAGACACGCAAAGCAGTACAGACCATGCTCGACAATGCCGACAAGACCGACCTTATCGACGCCTTCTACCAGAACCTCGAATTCGGAACAGGAGGACTCAGAGGCATCATGGGAGCAGGAACCAACCGCATGAACAAATATATCGTAGGCATGGCCACACAAGGTTTTGCCAACTATATCCTCAAAGCATTCCCCAACCGCAACGACCTCGCCGTAGTAGTAGGCCACGACTGCCGTAACAACGGACGTATGTTTGCAGAAACCGTAGCAGACATCTTCTCTGCCAACGGCATCAAGGTATATCTCTTCGAGAGCCTGCGCCCCACACCAGAGATCTCCTTCGCCATCCGTCAGCTCCATTGTCAGGCAGGTGTCAACGTCACTGCCTCTCACAACCCACGTGAGTACAATGGCTATAAAGCCTATTGGGATGATGGTGCACAGGTATTGGCACCCCACGACAAAGGTATCATCGATGAAGTCAATAAAGTCACCATCAACGATGTGAAGTTTGAAGGCAACAAAGACCTCATCGAGATTATCGGTGGAGAAATGGACTGGGACTACCTCCAGGCAGTCAAAGAGGCCATGGTAGATCAGGATGTCATCCTGCGCAACAAAGACCTCAATATCGTCTATTCGCCCATGCACGGCACAGGACGCGTCATCATTCCTGAAGCACTGCGCTCATGGGGATTCCAAAACATCCACGTCGTACCCGAACAGATGGTCATCGACGGCAATTTCCCCACTGTAGTATCACCCAACCCCGAGAATCCTGAAGCCATGACACTCGGTATGAAACTCGGAACACGCCTCAATGCCGACCTCGTCATAGCATCCGACCCCGATGCCGACCGTCTCGCCATTGTCTGCCGCAATGCCAAGGGCGAATGGGAAATCCTCAACGGTAACCAAACCTGCATGATGTTCTGCTGGTATATCATCGCCAACAAGAAGAAGCTCGGTCAACTCAAGGGCAACGAGTTCCTCGTCAAGACCATCGTCACCACAGAAGTTATTGCCGAGATAGCCAAGAAGAACGGTGTAGAACTGCGTGACTGCTATACAGGCTTCAAATGGATTGCCAACGAGATTAGAATCTCAGAAGGCAAACAGAAGTATATCGGTGGTGGTGAAGAATCATTCGGATTCCTCCCCTTCGACAAGGTACGCGACAAAGACTCCCCCGCCTCTATCTGCCTCATCTGCGAGATAGCAGCATGGGCAAAAGACAACGGCAAGACCCTCTACGACCTCCTCATGGACATCTATGCCGAATACGGATTCTCTCGCGAGTTCACCGTCAATGTAGTACGTCCAGGAAAGACAGGAGCCGACGAGATCAAACAGATGATGGCAGACTTCCGTGCCAATCCCCCACAGGTATTGGGTGGTGCCAAGGTAGTGCTGTGGAAAGACTACCAGTCACTCGAAGCCAAGCATGCCGACGGCACAGTAGAGAAGCTCAACATGCCCGCCACCTCTAATGTACTCCAGTGGTTCTGTGAAGACGGCACCAAGATCAGCGTACGTCCTTCAGGTACCGAACCCAAGATCAAGTTCTACCTTGAAATCAAAGATGCCTCATTCAAGTGTGCAGGCTGCTACGAGCGTTGCACCAAAGCAGCCGACCAGCGCATTGAAGCCATCAAAAAAGATTTGAAACTCGACTAACCCTCCCCCACTTCCACAGGAAGATACCACGCCACCCTGTTCTCACCGAACCCAGGGTGGCGTTTTCATTGTCAGATGTTAGTGTTTAGTTTATAGGATATGGGATATGGGTTATAGGTTATAGGTTATAGGTTATAGGTTATAGGTTATAGGTTAGTGTTTAGAGTTTCGAGATTCTAGTTTAAGATTCTCTTTAAGATTATAGTTTGGATGTCGAGCATCAACGATGCGATCCATAAAAAATCCCTCCAGCAGAGCAACGTACTGTTGCGCATTTTCAGTTAGGATTCTTCTAAAGATTTTGATACACAAGCAAAAACGGGCTGAAAGCTCAATGGTTTCCCTAGCCCAGGGCAACACCCTGAGGAAGAGCGCATTATAGTCAAAGATTATAGTTAAAGATTATATTTATGGAGGCTGAGTGATAGATTATTTCTTGCGTAAGCAACATCTTAAAAAAGATTTCCCCCAAAGATTTCTAGCCATTAGGCTACTAAAAAACCACCCACGGACCACACGGAGAACACAGATTTTGTTTAAAGATTCTCCTCAAGATTCTAGTTAAGATGTCGAGCATCTTAGATGCGATCCATAAAAAAAATCCTTCCCAGAAGCGAGGTATTCGAGCGCATTCTAGTCAGGATTTTATTTAAAGATTATAGTGGAATTGAATATATTTCTTGCGTCAGCAACATCTTAAAAAAGATTTTCCCCCAAAGATTTACCTATGGTTTGTTTTGTCGTGACTCAGCATAGTGAAAGCGAACGTTTTCGTTAAGCCAAATGAGCAGAATTAAGTTCACTTAAACTCTGCCATGGCGAGAAAAGGTGCCATAAAATGGAACTCTCACTCTGTCTTCGCTACTCCAAAACATCTTGCCTTTAGGCAACTAATAATCCACGGACCACACGGAGAACACAGATTTTGTTTAAAGATTCTCCTCAAGATTCTAGTTAAGATTTCGAGCATCTTAGATGCGATCCATAACAAATCCCTCCTGCAGAGCAACGTACTGTTGCGCATTTTCAGTTAGGATTCTTCTAAAGATTTTGATACACAAGCAAAAACGGGCTGAAAGCTCAATGGTTTCCCTAGCCCAGGGCAACACCCTGAGGAAGAGCGTATTTTGGTCAAAGATTATAGTTAAAGATTATGTTGTAGCTGCCTACCTTAGTGATAGATTATTTCTGGCCATAGGCCATATTTTTATTAAAGATTTCCCCCAAAGATTTACCTGTGGTTTGTTTTGTCGTGACTCAGCATAGTGAAAGCGCGCTCTCACTCTGTCTTCGCTACTCCAAAACATCTTGCGAAGCAACTTCCAAAATAATTCCGTTTAAATTCCGATGATCCGTATCACATTCACTCTAACAGCCTCCCAGGATGTTCCAGTTCTTCTACCAGTTTATCTACAATCGTGCAAGGCTTATGCATCGCATAGTTGCCATCATTATGTAATGCCCGAAGTTGTTTTGCAAAGCGCTTGGCCAAGTCCTCACGACCATACTGCTGAAGTAAGCTGTATATATCGGGATTTCCTTTCCGATACTTAAAGCCTTCATCGCCCATCTTCTTACGAAAGGCATCTTGCAATTTGTCAATGTAGGCCTCGCGGCTAATGGCTGTGTCAAGATACTCAAAATGCAAATAGTACCAGAGTTCAAAGGCTTCATTCGTCCAGGCACTTTGGAAACCCAACTTATGGGCTTTCTTGATGGCATCGTTAAAATCATCGAAATCATCCTTGTCAAATACCACCCACACACGGTCAAAAGACATGGCATTTTTACGCTCCAGTTCTGTCTTGATTTCCTGTGTTCTGTCAATCAAAGCTACCGTAGCCCTACCTTCGCCCTCAATCGTCACCTCACGGACAGTAGAAATGTAGTTCTTGATTAGAGCCTCAAAGTAATGCGGCTCTGTCTTCGTACCTTCACAGACTATGAGGAAACGCACGAGCTTTTCACGAACATTCTCCTTGCGTTTCTTGGCAGCCTTGGCTTCTTTTCGTTCCCGCCTCAGTTTTGCGATTTCTTCTTTTCTCGAATATCCCATAGCAGTACTCTATTTTCCAATGAAAGGTATAGCGCCATATCGTCCGCGAATATAATCTCGCTTGATGTCACGATCATTGCGCACTTTCTTTCCATCCTCATCCTTGAATTCCACAAGAGAATAGATATCTGTAGCCTCCACCGTATCCTTCTCAGCGAACCAGATTTGGTCACGCCGAATAATTTCCAAATCAAGCAGATTTGTATCGTGAGTAGCGAAGATCAACTGTGCACCATGTCTGTTCTTCTCTGGATCCATGAATAGAAGTACGATGTTCCGAGTCAGTAATGGGTGAAGCTTTGCATCAAGTTCATCAACAATCAGAGTCTTGCCCTCGTTCAGCGTATCAAATATAGGGCCGGAAATCTCTATAACTTTCTTCGTCCCCTCAGACTCCATCTGATTCTTGTGGAAATTGCGTTCCCCTATCACAAGACCATTTTCATTATAGACATTATGAGTAGTAATTGGCTCAACAAAACTACCTGTCACAATATCCTTTTCAAGCTGTGCCCTTATAGACAGAGGAGCACTATCTAAGGCTTCTTTGGGAATATCTACTTTCTTTACAGAAAATCGGGTAAAGCCCAGTTGCAGAGTTTTAAAAAACTCCTGAGCCTGATCAGCTCCATTCAAATGCTCCAAAAACATTCTGAGCGTAAAGGCCTCATAACCTTCACTATCGATTCCTGATAGTACATTACATTCACCAAACCAGCCCATTATCGAATTGGACTTTTCACCCTTCAGCTGAGCAACAAGTGACAGAAAGAGACGATTCGAATTGGTCAGATCTTCTTTTCCTTGACCTTCAGGGAATCTTTTCTCAGACACTTCAATGATGTCTCGCGAGCGCATGAAGAGTTCATACTCTTTCTCGCCAAATCGCTTCTCATAAAGCCACTCAGAGATAATATCGGTTTTGTTGTATTCAAAACCATAGCGATATAGGACCTCACCTTTTATAAACTGTATCTCAAACAACGTAGGTTGCGAGTCAGAATTTTCATCCAATGCAAAAGGGTCGTAAGGTAGCGCATCACCTTCATTCAAACGCACAGAACGTCTGACCATACTTCGCATAGTAGATATTGCCAGAATGAAATTACTCTTGCCACTAGAATTTGCACCATAGAAAACTGCCAACGGAAGCAGCTTGTATTTACCTTTGTTGATGACAGACTTTTTATGTTCCTTTATGGAACTCGCCTCCATACCAAAAGTTCGTTCCTGTTTAAAAGAGCGATAATTCTTAACTGTGAAATTTACTAGCATATCTCAATTTTTTGTGCAAAGATACAAATAACAATCGGCATAACCTGTAAATTACGAGAAAATATCTCAAAAATCAAGACGTTTTAACACAAACAACCTATTTAACAGCCCAAAAATTAGAAAAAAAAACACATTTTTCATTGTAAGCCATCAGCGAACCCCGTCTTGCAGAGTTCCTCCTAAAATGTTAGAGAGATTTTCAAAATCTTGCAGGATTCTCCAAGATTCTCGGAATAAGTCCAGGATTCTTTGAGGATTTTCAAAGGATCTCAGAGGATGCCCTGCTGCTTGAGCCTGTGCGACAGGAGTGTAACTCCGTAACTCCGTAATTCCGTAACTCGCCCCAGCTGCTAAAATCATAATCCTTGATGTCGCTCACGATTCCTGCCTTCACTGGATTCTGGTGTATATATCTCAGAAGCGTTACGAAATAAGCCATGTCGTTCACCGGCTCACTCTTAAAGCGTTCTTTAAACAAGTGCCCGTCACGTCCATACTTCTTATTATAGTAATACACATAAGAACTTGCTATACGCTTAACCGTCTCCCCCACCTTCTCCTCACGCTCACGAATCAAAAGGTGGAAATGATTAGTCATCAGACAATAGCCATAATAGGTGCAGTTCGTTCCACAAGGAAGCCCGTTATCATCCGTACGCAAGCGCATCCGATCAAGAGTATTGATAAACTGCCAATTATCCTCTTCATCTTCAAGGCTGCGATTAAGCGAGTACAATGCCTAGCTCGCTTGAGCATTGTCGAGCGTGAGCAGGCTCGACCGAAGGTCAGAGATGTTTTGATGATTGATGCAACGTATCATCACATGAAATATCCCTGTGCAAGATTCCTTCCTCGCCTGCCTCGGCATGCTTGTATTTTAGATCAGTTTATACCCTCAGTTTAAGCTGATGCCACTGACCTGTCCCTCTGGCATAATCACTTGCACCAATCATCATGCCAGGTGATGTCATCGCACTGAAGAAACTCGCAACGTGGAAAACGTACATTCCCGGTGATTTCATCTGCGTCGTAGTTACTAGCGAATATAAAGTACTCCGTAAGGTGTCTGTCACTCAGCCTGACGAGCAAAGCATCAACTTCACGCAAATGGTCGATGGCACTCCCGAAGAGTCCAGCATCCCCAAGGACATCATCGTAGAGATATACAAGGTCGTCGGCAACTACCGACGCCAGTAACCAAAACAGACATCCACCGACTCAGCTCACGAAAAAGCTGAATCGGGGGATGCCTGTATATATGCCGCTATAATGCAAAGCCGTTCATCTACGACTCCACATCTTCCATCTTACTTCTTACTTATCACATCTATTCAGCTCTTCCATCACCAATCCTACGGACACGCCACCTCCATAACCAACAAACCCTCCGAACCCGAAGTCCATCTGGTATGCCGACATATCCTTATGCCTTGAAGTACCCAGCTGCTTCATGATCTTCTCGTTTATGTCCAGTATGCTGCGATAGTATCGCAGCCATCACTCCCATTGATTTTTTCTCTTGTACTTTTCCGTCAGTTCCAGAAGTTTTCTAAACTTCTCTACCCTCTCCGGCTTCATCTTACCAGCATTCAGCGCTTTACGATTCGCCTTCAGCCAATTCAGCATATCATGTTCCTCGATTCGGTGCTTCGACGGATTCCGATGGTTATCCTCCAGAAACCTCATCACCTCATTATATCTGACTATCCACTTCTCATCCTGCGTCATACCTACTCCCAATTATACACTTTCCTTATCATCTCCCTCAACCCTGTTGTCTGTGCTTTCAGTTTCTGTCTGCTTTTCTCACTATGGACTTTTGCCAAAGCTTTCCTCTCCATTTCATCTATATCTTCCAGATGCTTCTCCAAGTCCAACCTATTATCTTCACTCATCTCGTCATTTTCATAGCTTAGCAGTTTACCAGAGACATTTACCAATTCGTTAAGAAATCGCATAACACCAACCACTCCAGCCAACTCTGATTTATGATCATCCTGCAATAGATAGTCCACCATCGCATTCGATGAATCCCCACCTAAATCCCGAACATACCCCACATGACCAAGAAACAAGGTTACTGTCGGATTCTTCAAATAGTCCTTCTCCGAGAAAACATCCAATACACCAGTCATTATCCGTATTTCAGAACTCAAGCTACTGTCTTTAACAGAATCCATCCTGCTTATGGCATACCTGTACCAAAGACTTTTCACCCGTGCGCTCTCTGCGAAACCATATATCTTCTTAAATCCCTCATGCATAGATGCCACCATATAGGCCAAGATCAGTTTTTCTTCTACGCTACTCTCTGCTCTTCCCATAGCCAAGGACAAAATCATCGTATCTAACTGGAGATACATTATATGCAATACTATATTGTCATCTTTCAGTAATGACCATCTTTTGTCCTTTGTCATATCATGGTCATATTTGGCTGCAAATTTCTCACACCAGTTTACCCTTTGCACTTGCTCCCTTATAATTTCCTTACGGTGCGTGATATGGCGCAGCGTTTCTCTTAAAAGTTCATCTGTAAAAACATCCTTGAACTGGCGACTCCCTGTCAGACTCTTTAAGTCAACAGGAGTGTCCCCGTTACTTTTCGGCAAAACATCACCTACCTCCTTCATCAACAACAGACTTAGTGGCTGAACAATCCTAATCATCATCAAAGCCCTATCCGTCTGCCCCTTCTCATTGATTGTTGATATATATTTGAAAAACTCAAAAGGCTTGTCGCTGTAATGATTCGAAACATCCCTAAGAATCTTATCCTCAGACTGGCCATACTTTTTCAAATATCTCTCTCCTTGCGCCATCAGCTCTGCACACTCCTCCGGGTACTTATTCTCTAACTTCAGTGCTATTACCTCCCATTCAGTCTTTTTGTTTGTAAAGCCATACAGGTATTTGTACAACTCATGACAAACCACGACTATTCTCCTAAGAAGGAATTTCTTTTCAATCGGTTCTTCCGCCCTGAAGTTGCACAACAGTAAAACACTGAGACACAACAGCGAATCACTTATATTCGCATGCAATCCAAAAATTTTCTTTACGTATGCATGATCTTGCTCCGAAAGAATGTCATTTGATGAGGGTTGCGACATAACGTTTCCGAAAGCATAGTCCAACAACAAGTCACCATAGATTTTATCCATGGCACCTCTCACCACAACTTTAATCTGTTCAATCTGTGCTTGTGTGGCTGGCTTTCTTCTGTTATTATTCTTCCCCATTTTCTCTTTTTGACTCTATTGTAACATTATAACATGACTGATTCGTGCGGCATCTAACATACATTCCTTAACTTCTGCACTCCCGAGAATATCATCCCTCAGTTCTGTTATGACTGAATTAACTAACTGACCTTTTATTTCAGGATTAGCCGATTTAAGACAAGATAAGAGCATGTTGGTGATGGTTAACCTTGCAGAGAGGATATCATGTGCAGTTTGTACTATTCTGATACTTGCGTTTACTATCTCATCAAACAAATATACGTTATACATGGCATCTTGCATTATGTAAGATATATAGTTTTTTTGTCCTTGTTCCATCTTGGCATATTCTTTGACTATCATCTCTCTAGGGAGGAAAATACCCATATAGTTTGATGCCATCAACAACTCCCTATAAGCCGTCACTTCAATCTGTTTCATATAGATATATGTTTCTGTTGAGATTATCCTCATGTGTTTCCCAAACTGACTCATAAAGAACCTGTCATCTGTTATCAAGCACCTCATTGGCTTATTCAATAACAGCAACAAAGTATTCATTGTCATAACTTGGAATTTGCTTTTCCCTTCATGATTAATCTCCAGTGTAACATCAGACATTTCCTTCTCACAGTACTTGTCCATCCACTGCACTAACTTGTTCAGTCGAATGTTCACGTCTTTTGAAAGATAGTCGTTATATCTCTTTAACCACTGGTTATCTAAAGCCTCCTTCAAATCAAACAGGGATAGGGTATCACTTGATTTAGAGCATTTCAACACAAACTCGTAGGTAGATGATGATACCACGAATTTATTCGGATAGCAGCATCCTGTCTTTTGTTGAAATTCAAAAAATAATATAACAGCAGTAATGTCCAAAACAAATGTGACATCCTTTTGGGCTTTATCACTGAAAGAGATTTGGTTTAGCCGTTGCCAAGGCTCAACAATTACTTTTGAACTTGAAAACAAACAACTGTATGTATCTTCAAGAGCCTGATTATGAGACACCAAGTGTATCAATCCCTTTTCACCACGCTCATAAGCTTCTTGCAGTTCTTTTAATTGCTGTAGATAGTCTTGGTTGCTTGGACCTATAGCATCAATAGCTTTTTCAAAACTTTCAAACGGTTTTTCTGGATCAATCGTTATTGGCTTCATAAACGGATTGGAACCATTGCAGCTTTCTAATAGGATGTCTAGTGAAAGTTTTCCATATTTGTCTACGACATGTACAATAGTTAATTCTACATTTTTACCATTTATCTCACAGACGACGCTGTCACCTTCCTGATGCCCTAAGAGTTTTTCACCAACGTCATTCCCTATTTCAACAGGGAACACAGACCTATTGTCATCACCCATATCACATATGGCGAACAGTCCCACCTCTGCAGTTGGGTAATTCCGACTTACAACACCTTTTATATATCCCTGACTCCCTTCATTGAAATAATATGTTTTGACACCCCAATCATTTGAAACTAATACATATTGATATAGGATTTCAGCTGCGCAATCCAGATATTTGTTTTCTGCAAACACCTGATACACCTTTTGCATATAGGAAGGATGACTATAGCTGAAACCAACCATCTCTCGTTCATACTCTTTCAACTTTTCAGGATGGAGCCTTCCTAACAATTTCAAATGATGCACTTTTACATCTTCGTCATTAGGATGGCGTTTAATTAACTCTTCAACTACTTCAAGGGCATTATCATAGTCCTCCATCTGCATAGAACATTCAAATTCTATGGATAGAATTTCGTCATCACATAATGCCCCCTTCTTTCTCTCTTCAGTAAGTAGTCTGTATAGTTGAGACCTCTTCGACGGAATCTGTGCCATGATTCCTAATGCTATACGTTGCCCTAGATCTCTCGGTGAATCCCCTGCTTTTGCTGGAAGTATCTGCTCAGCCAATTCTGCTTCCCCATGTTTTGAAAGAACCATCGCCACATAGGGTTTCATAGGCTCTGACAGGCTATTAACAAGTGCTTTAAGTCTATTTACGTCAACCTCTCCATCCGAATAATGAAGGCAAAGTTGTTTCAAAGCCTCATAATCACTATTTTGGCCGAAGTCCTCTTCTTTTATCAGCTGGAGTATAGTCTTTGAGGTATTTTTGAAAACATTGAAAGCAATATATTTGGCAGAAGAAGGGTTGAACTTAAACCCATTCTCGCGCCTTACATCAAAAATCCACTTGAGATAGTCAATATTCTTGGCCCAGAAGGCCATCAGAATAACATAGTTGGCTATATTGACCGTTATCTTTGACCGCATTGATGCAATATTAGCGAAGGCTTCACTATATCTTTCCTTCACCATAAGCATTGATGTAATATCCAATGTCTGATGGTCTTGATGATGCTTCAAATCCTTGGGATCTATCTTCATAACCTCATCAATCCATGACTCATGCCTGTCCAAAACGAATCCCCAGTAACAATATTGTAACTTAACCATACGCAGACTTCTCTCCACCTCTCGAGTTGAGAGCAGCCTATAGAATTGTTCAGCAAAATTAAAAGCTTCCTGATATTTGTCCATATTCACCATATCGGGATTCAATGCCAACAAAAGCAAGCCACCCAGATTAACATTATGGCAAGTCAGAGCAAACATCCAGCCAAAGATGTTGCTATATGTCAAATTCTGATAAGCTACAACCTTCTTGTCATCAAACAGAAAATTTGATTCTTTATCAGAATTTCCTCTTATTGAGAGAACCTCATATCGAAGTCTATAATCCTCTTTTTGTTTTGCCGGTAACTGCCCATAGGCAGCTTCAACGTCATCAGAGCTCAGCACATTTGTGACAATCCTCATCACATTGTTTTCAGGGAGTGACAAACATATCTGCTTTGCTTTCTCATAAGCGCCTTGATATAGCAGACGCTGCGCTTCCTTCTCCTTGATGCCAGGGTCTTGGGGAGCTAATTTATAGGCATCATGGAATAAAGAAAAAGCTTTCCCCGTTTGGTCAAAGAAGAGGGTTAGGCCTTTCTGATACTTTATCTTGGCTTCAAGCTGTGAGTTTCTTGCTATCAGTTCTGAAAAAGAATTCTCAATATCGTTCAACAGGCTCAAAGCACTATCCAACTGAAGTCTTTCTATCAAACTTGCTACTGATTTATTGAGAATAGATAGAAGTTTGTTGACAGTTTCCTCACCTGATGAGCTATTACGTTCCTTTAAAAGATTCTTTAGTTCGACAAGTTTAACTTCAATTTGCGTAAGTTGCTCCCTATCCTTTTCGTGTTCTAAATGCAGTTGATTCATGACTTGTGCGAATCCTTCTTGCATTCTCAAATCATGTATTTCCTGCTTATGCTCAATGATAAAACTGTAGCAAATACTGTCTTTCTGTAACTCTTCTACCCATAGCCTTACTAGAGAGTCATATTCCTTTGATATGCTTTCGCCTGCCAGGAATTGACGGAGTTCATTTAAATGAGTTTGCCACCGATGTTCTTCAATCTCCCGAATTCCTTTGTTGACAGACCAAGTCTTTATAGCCTTGCGGAAGCATTCGTAAACATGAACCTCAAGGTTTTTATTCCCGTTAAACCAAGTCTTTATAAGGGGAACATTGCCTGCGGCAACCGAAACAGCAAAGCTTACTATCGTTTGGAAAATAAATGATGATGTTGTTGGATCCATACGTTGTAACACTCGTTATATATTCACATTATATCCCGCTTCATTTTGTCAAAGCATCGATGATTGTTCTTTGAGAAGTGAAGCCCAAAGATATCTTCCTTCACTTCGTCTGCAGTCTTATGCATCAATCGGGCTATCTGACGAATATTCGACATCGGGTATTTCCTTTTCAGGTCAAGTAGTCGAAGCGCTTCACCCTTGTGATATTCATATCGTTCCTCTAACCGAAACAGTTTGGCGTATGAAGCATAGACTCCATGTGCATTGATTTTCATACGATAGCAGTCTTTATGTCTCATAAACCCACTGGTGCAAACTTTCTCCTGACTTACCTTGAAATGGATTTGTTTGTTGGCATCAAAATCCTCGCTACAAGGTGCGACTAACTTCAGCCCGTCCAACGAATCACTCAACGGATTCTTCCGCTTAAGCCGTTCATTACAGACAGGACAAGATGGTACAAAGTTATGCAACGACAATGCAACCAATGGGCAATCGTCTTTGGCTAGTGCATGATCAAGGTCAAACTGTGATTTCATTTCATCATCATCGACTATATATGGATTGATATACGCCATGTCACAATAGTAGCAGGTGTGTATATTCAAATCGTCCATTTTCTTTCTGAAGAAGCCAGAGATAACCCCCTGATGAGTTTGATGACCAGCTCCAGTTTTATCGTAATTGAAAACCATATTCGGAAGATAGCTTTTGATAGTCGCTAACTCCTCCTTCTGTTCCTGAGTCTCACTTGGGAGATTCTGATATCGCTCATAGACATCGACAAGTTCACAGAACGTTGCCGACATCAACTCTTTCACGCTTTCAGTAAAGACAGACAGAGCTGGATGTAATTCCTTAAAATCCCTCCAGCGTTCTTCCAACTCGTCCAAGTCTTTAAACTCCGAGACGTATTCGCTGGCGAGAGCAATCCACGCATCCCCTTCTGGATATACTTTCCCTGTCATGACTCTGTATTGCTAACTCTGGCTTTTAGTTCGTCAAGACGCTGCTGTGTGCGCTCAATCTCGTCTTGTATGTCATTAGGCGCATATTCAGAAAGCATCTCGTAATACATCTGCGTCACATCATCCTTCAAATAGCCGTCGGCTATTTGGTCTATCAAGAGTCTGAAAAACAACTTCTTTTCCAAGAAAGCTTCTTTTCTTAACGTCCTATTTTGTTGATGGTACAACTTTACAATATCATCAATTTGTTTCAAGGCCACATCGCCGATAGTATTTTCAAGGAAGAAGTGATCATCCAATAGGTCATAAATATTGGCTGCAAAGGTCCTCTTGTTCGGTTTCTGCTTTCCATCTTTCGAAAGGTATATGACATTGTTATCCAGCATGTCCGTCAGGATAAATGGAGAATGAGTCACAAAGATAAGGTGAATCCCCTTAATATTCTTCAAACCCGCATGTTTCATTTGCTCCAAGAGATAGTTGATAAGGGTCCGCTGGAATTCCGGGTGGAAATAAAGTTCCACTTCTTCAAATATTACCGACACATAGTCATACTCCAGCCTTTGCTGCTCACCAATTCTATAATCAAGATTCCTCAAATGATACACCAGTGCACCTGCAGAGTTTAGACGTTGCATCTGGCCAGAGCTCAGAGTTGAGAGGGCATACGTCTCATCTTTCTCATTTTTCAGTTCAATCTCTCCCTTAAACACAGGGGGAGGTAGGTGTTTTACCAGTTCAGAGAGTCTCATATTGTCACCACCAATGACAGCCTTTAACTTCTCAAATGTTACGAACCACTCATATCCTTCAGGAGTTCGGGCTATTTTCTCTGCCTGATACATTCCACCTTGCTGTTTCTTCAGATAATTAATAGTTTGGTGAAGTTTCATTGTTGTATAATCATCTTTTCGAAGAATGCTTTCAATATCTCGCTTCAGTTCTTCCTTTATGCCAATTGTTGGCCATTGCAATTTCAAAGCCTCACAAGTCGCATCGTAATGATAAGGTCTCTTTTTATATGGTTCATACGTTGAGAGAATTTCTATTATTTTGTAAGGAATATACAAAATCGCCTTGTGAGTCGGTATATCAGGCTCTTGCAAATACGTTTCCATCGATTCTTCCAGCTCAACAACATTGATTTCCCTTAACACCTCCCACACAGCCATAAGCAAAAGTAGTCTGTACAATTGAGCAAAGTTCATCCATCTTAATGGCCTGCCTGGTAGGAAATAATCCATTTCCTCTATCAAGTCAAAATAATAACCATCTTTTTCTTCCTCAAATACCTGAGCCATAATATCCACATATTTCGCCAACTCAGGATAATCATGTTTGATTGGATGATCAACCTCATAGCTTGTCAACCATCTGAAAATACAATCGTTTTTGTCCATTAAATCATGGAATGACGAGAAAAATTCATGAAAGTTGCCTATTAATTCCTTTCCCACTTCCTCGGGATTACTACTCTCAAGATCATCTCTCATTCTACATTCATCATCAACTACATTTTCAAAATATTGTCGTAGCGTGACATCCAGTAGTTTTGTTTTTTTATCCAAAGAGAAGGCAAATCCGTATGCTTCCACCCCATCACTTACGATACGTTGAATTTTGTTTGAGCCTGCCTCTGTAAAGACGGCCATTAATCGTTGCACCGACAAATCCAACTCTTTATTAACGTTGATAATACCATTAGTGCGCATGGGATTCAACACCAATGGGGTCTGATAGGAATCGTTCTTATGGAATAGTCCGTCTAGCCAACTTCCATTACCAGGTGTTTCGTATGCGAAGATGTTTGAGTTATATGAATACAATGCATAGTTGATTACAAGTGTATAGAACAATTGTTGTCGATGGTCTTCCATCAGGTTATTTAATCTCTCTGTAGAAGTACCTTCGTAATATCCTATTCTTCTGTTGCCTTCAAACCATTTTGTATCATAATCATCGCATCGAACGCAGTAAATGGTATTATTAACCTCATAAAAGAGGCAAGCACGTAAACCCTTCACATAACAGAGTGTTTCCTGAGAAGCCCGAAAACCCATCGTACAAGCGAAGTTATTCAGGATGCGTAGCATCAATTCTATCAGTGTACTCTTACCTTCACCATTCTTTCCAACAATAGCAGACACCTCTACATGAATTATACGATCCCCATGCCCCTTTATGTCGTAAACCCTCAGTTTCTGTTCTACATTCTGCTTCTTACGAACAAAGTCTGTATCTCCTACATCTTCGTAGCTATTATCGAAGAAATAGGTTTTCTTATTGTCCAAACACTTTCTGAAGTTCTTGGGACAACCATCTAACACCCGTAATGCAATTATCTTAAACATACCATTATCGAATCAATAATAATGTACTGTATGTTGCGATACCATCGCGACCTCAAAGCCACTGCTCCCTACGACTTTCCATAGAGCCTTCATATCATACATTCCAGATCTCCTCTCCAAATTTCTTCATCGTGCATTACATTGTCATGAATGTAACAAAACCATGCTGTACGCCGTCTTCAATCGTTTTACATTCCGTACCCATCAACGCATTGTATTCATCAATGGCTGTTTGATTCTCCTTTTTGTAGAAATAAGCCATACACATATCATCATACGCATTAAAGCCCTTCATCATTTCAAGCATACGCTTGTCATCCTCTTTATAACTGTCCTTGATATTCAATATCCCCGGAGAAATCCTTCTCATGTTCTCAATCATAACATTTAGCAAATCAGATGGATTTGAATTGTAGCAGTCAATCGTCTGATGATTCAATGCCGAATCCCCGTTAAGGGTCTCAACATTAAAATGAAGCTTATTCTCATCGTCACTCCCTTTATGTGGCATATCTACCCTTACAACGTATGGCACTCGGTTTCTGTCATAAAGATAAATCTTCATTCTTGTCGTGTGGGCCTCGCTTCCTCTTTCCTCTACACTCAGTTTTTCATTCAGGGGAGCATCGGGTATTTCTATTCTGAAAATGTATGCATTATGGAAGTTATACAGAAAGAAACACATCATATCAAGCAATGACTCATGATATTTCTCATCCGACAATGTAGCAATTAGCAGAGAAGAGCAGAATGACACAAATGCACAATACCCCTGCATTATCTATACCGTAGAGTAAACGCCATCTAGCAGATATTTTGTGTTAATTGGACTCTCTTCTTTTATTTCCAATCCAAAAAATATTACCCTACCTAAGAACGACATCAGTACCTCCCTGTGATAGAGTGTAACCCCGTCAGGGCTACCATAGGTTTTTATTCTTTCAGGCAATTCCCCTGTCTCTTGAAGGAACAGATTGATGATAAACTGAGAGAATGAACAGTTCGTAATGATAAGGTTATCACGCAGTCTTGCGCCCAGTTTTCCGATACCAAAATCCAAGTGGTAATTGTCGAAATAACTTCGCAATTCCGTAAAAATATTATCCTGTACTTGCAGATACCTGATAAGCGAGAAATCCAGTTGGCACCCCAGTTCCTCAAAAGGCCCATACAGATGTTTGCCATTTTTATCTTGCAACTTTACCCATCTGTGTTTTGACAAGCTGTCATACACCTCCTCTAACGGGATATTGATAGGTATAGGCATGTAATACAACTCAATGATTGCCTTGAAGTCGTCGAACGTAACACCATAGTCGTGGATGTATTTGAAAAGTGACGTCCAAAGATAGCGTTCTGTTGGAGTCAATATCCCGTCGAACTTCAGTTTCTCATAGTCCGAAACACTATGGTCTCTTGCCAGCATATCAATGCTCTCCAATAGTAATTCTTTCCTATCGTCAGGCATATTTGCATTAACAAGCTCTTTAGTGTACTTCTCCTTATAGTAGTTATAGCGTTCAAACTCTTCTTCCTGCAGTTTATGCAAACGCTTCAACGGATCCATTCTTGTGTCCTCCATATTGCCTCACCACCTCACAATTTCCTGTATACAGACCGTATTCGCCATCTCCGTCACAATATGTGGCAGGCCATCCTTTTTCATCAGATATGCCAGTATCTTCCCCGACGGATGTCCATACGAATTGGTGCTACCACACGACACGGGAAAATAATACACGCGGTCTATATCGTTCTTCTTCACTTCAAACGATTTCAGGCTACCATGATGCGGCAATTGGACAGTACCGATGTTTTGCCACACATCTGAATAAAGTCTACTCTTCCATTCATATATATCACAGTCACTGTCCCCGGTATAAAGGCACCCAACCCGCCTAAACCTCATACGCTTAAACATATTTGAGTACATCAGGCACATCATATAATTCAAGCCTTCTCTTGCTGGCCCTGAATACAGTAGCAGCGAATTCACGTTCACGCCTCCAGCCACCTTCTCATAGGCAGACTTTATAGCTTTTCTCAACTTCTTATTCCTAATAATCCCAGCTACATATCTCTCGTCCAGAAGCAAATGAAGTAGTTCGTCACTGCTTCCCACAACAGGTAATCCACTCCTTATAGACTCCTCCTTGAAATCAGGGTCAGACAACATTCTATCAAATTTTTCCAAGAGTTCCTTCCTGCGCGACATTGCACTGATATTACGCGGTATCAATACCCATTCGGGTTCACCCTCTTCTATTTGCAACGTTATCTTCTCCCCACCAGCTGTGACATTACCTTTATCATCATTACTCCCTATGAACGTTATACGAGTATCAATACCATTATTGTTACCATCTACTCTATTAAGAATCCACCTTAAAAATGTCTCCGTTTCCTGATGGTTGGCAATGTAATTCAGGTTTATACCAATTCTAACCTCTTCTTTGTAGACTAATGGCAAGACAATATTCCGTACCTTTCCATCCACACTTTCTATTAGTGTATTCGCTAGCGACACATGGTCGAAATCCAAATGCGAGATAAACAGGTAGTCTATCGTATCATTCTTATCAAAAGCAAGGTTTACAACCTTCTTGGCTTTTGTAATGGCCCCCCAGGATGTGCCACAATCATATACGATATTGTACTTGGCCTGAGGATTATCCTCCTCATAGAACCGCTCCGAGTAAAACGCCCCTTGCCCTACTGGATGAAATGTACGTACTACCTTCATATCTTCACTTTTACATTCTCTTTGCCACCACCCCCTATGGTTTTCCGTAGGGCCTTTATCTCTCCCCCTTCCTTCACCCACATCCCCCACATGGGGCACTTCTCCAACTCAGAATAATCGCCGTATTGGACTTGGGCATCACAGAGCATGTCTGTGAAGCGGGAGCTGTAGTGCAGGTCACCGAAGAAATCGGTTTCGAGGTTGAACACTTTCAGGTTTATATCCATCTCATCGGCCATGCGCTTGGAGAGACCGGTTTTTTGGCGTAGATGACAGTATAGTTCCACTACAGCCTCGGTGAATATCGCCAGTTTCGTGTAGGTATCACCATAACCAGTGAAGCCAGCAAACCAATCCTCATGCTCCTTGCACGTCTTGGCCAGACATCTGAAGATGATATAGCAACTACCGGCAGCAGCTTCGTATGCTCCGCTGTTCACCAGTTCTGCCGTTTTCTGGGCAAATGACGATAAGGCTAAAGCAATAGCCATATCATCATTCTTCTTCAAAGCTGTTTGATAAGCTGATGCCACTGACCTGTCCCTCTGGCATCTGTCCCAGGCATCGAAAGTCGAAGACTTTCACTTCCATCCTCACCATACTTCCCATCTTTCGCTTCAAAGATAACGCTAGGTTCAATAACCTCTACCGTATGCCACATACCCTTTGGCACCTGACATCCGAATTTACCATCTGTAGGACAAAGATGAATACGTTTGACTTCCCGTAATGCCACCTTACGAGCAACATCAATCAGTCGAGAGTCACCATCTTCTGTGTACTCCACCACCTCCTCGTATAACACCTCATCCATACGACCAGTTAGCAATAACACATTCTCCACCGAATTAGGATGCCGATGTATGGGCACTTCTGTACCAGGCAGCAAAGCATTGAGCATTTGCTGAGAATGATCCTCATTAGAGGTACGCATGTCATAGTTCTGACGAAGACGAGGATTCTCCTTCGCCTTTTCAAAGAGAGAATCAATCAGGGATTTATCAATTTGAATCATAACTTTTTAATGAAGAATAAAAACAAAAGGATTGCCAAAGACACCTTAGCAATCCTATCATTTAATATGCTCGTAATACTACTTCAAAAGCCTCAGCATACTCTTGTCCCCACTGACCACCTCTCATAGCCGCAAGACCAGTAATATACTCTGCAGAACGAGGATGAGGATAAGGACGCATCACACCACGGTACATAGAAAGAGCCTTGATTTTTGCATCAACGCCCTCCTTACCTACCTCAACATAACAGTTGGGATTGAAAGTCACCATCGCATTATTGATTTTCCACTCTGTGCAAGAAGGAACTTCCATATACCAGAACTCCTTCACGCGCTTCACCTCCGGACGACGTTGAAAGAGACGAATAGCCTCTTGACAGGCCATGCTAGTCTGCATGTGATCATTGTTTGTATCAGCAGGGTGATGAGTAATAACAACATCCGGTTCACTCTCTCTTATTGCCGATTCTATAAACTGCACCAATTTCAAGTGCGGTACAGTATTCATCTCAATATTCGGGAAAGTACCCTCATAGATTTTGTTTACTCCCAGGAACTTATTTGACTCATTTGTATCATCTCCGAGTTCCTCATCAGAAGGACGAAATGCACGCGCTTTCGCTTCGGTACACATGATACACACATCTACAGTATCACCATGATGTGCCCATTTCCACATAGATGCGCCAGCACCTAACGTCTCATCATCAGGATGAGCTACTACAAGTAAATATTTCATATTATCTTCATTTAATTTATATATAACAATAGGATGAATCCCATTTCAATCCATCCTATTTATAATCGTTTCAAAATATAACTCGCTATCAGAAGTCACCGTAGGAAAGTGTTCAATATATCATAATCTCCTTAATTCAAGGTATTTGCAAGCGCTCCAGTTCTATTGAGTTCGCTAAAATTAAAGATTTATTTAATTTATTGCCAACCTGGGAGTATCATTTTTGCAAAATCATGCTCACCATAGTTTCACAATGTCATAGAGCCGACCCCCGTATTACTCGTCACTCTCAGACATCAGACTTCAGACCTCAGACTTCTCATCTCCCACTCCACCATCTTCATCAGCTTCGGCAACATCTGTTCTATCTTCCAGCACTTCACCTTGCCATACTTGTCAAAGTCCATATCATCCAGAAGTTCATTACACAACTCCTCATCCATGTCCCCACCATAGCCTGCGGCTACAACGGCGATAGCGGCAAGTCTGCGGGCATCCTTGTCTGTTCTTAATTCCGTACTCATCAGTATCGATGGTAAATACTCATAGATGATATTGCAATAGTGCAGCATTACCGGGTAATCTTCGATGTCCTGAAGATAAGCTTCCAGCATCTCCTCCTGATACTGCCGAAGCAGGAGGAAGAACTTTTCCTTTCTAATCTTGCCCTTCAGGTACTGAGGCTGAGTCTTCACCCAGAACAGTGCATGCGACAACACAATCCTATCCTCAGAACGATGGAAATAGAACAGACTGTCCTCTTCCGATGACCACGATTCATGCAGTTTCTGCTCCATCTGAGCAAACATCTGCTTGCGCAACTTTCTTAGCTCATTTTTCTCCATTGTTTCAAGAAATACATAAAAGGTCCTGTTTCACCCTCATACTTCAGACTTCATTAAGCCGGCCACCCCCGTTTCAGATTTCAGCAAAAACGCAGATTTTGGACGCTTACATTACTTTCTAAGCAATACATAAAAGGTCCTAACGAAGTAATATGAATCTATACACATCTTTGCAAACAACCCCCAAAATAAAGAAAGTGCCATAACCTTAGCAAATTGATAAATAGAAACCCCGTAAAATGTAAACTCAAAAGAAAAATTGAAAGAAGATAATAAATACGAATAGATTGTTAGAACAGCAGAAACGATAACAACCCTTTGATTATAGCTAACGAAAGACCTAAATATCTCTTTCTTTCTTTTCATAAATCTGATTGTTTCTGTATCTGATTGTAGTATTATGGCAATGAATGTCAGCATAAAGCCAAAAACTCCCAAACCTATAGCAGGAAATCCACTAATGAGAGATATATAATGGTATCTATCAGGACTTATGAA
>NZ_NPIZ01000103.1:0-2984 GCF_002251185.1 Prevotella sp. P5-126 | reverse complement strand
CAATCGGTAGTCATATCAAATATTTTTGTAACTATTTGATTTTCACCTATAAATGTACAAGATATTTATGAGACTACCAACTTTTTTATAAACTATTTCTTATCCCGAACTGGGGTATCTATATACAATGCAAATATACGCAATTATGTTGGAAAAACATAATTTGTTCTTAAAAAGTTATTGTTTCTTGTTTTTTACTTAATCGCAATTAAGATAAATGACGTGCCGTGTGCTGAGCCAGGTATGTTTATTGAATAACAATTTTGAGCTTTCTGTGTAAAATGCTTGTATGTTAATGTTTTTTTGTGTATATTTGCGGAGAAAATTGCATTCGTTCACTAAAAGTGGACGAGTTTGTACTTGAATTAATTAGGTTCACGTGAATCGCTTTGTTCTTTGTCTTTTTTGAATATAGCTAAAGAGGGGGCTTTTATATTTGTCAATGACATGGTATCTGAGAACACAAAAACAATCAAATGTACTAACTAAATAAAATTTAACTTGTTTGTTTCCTTTATCCGTTTGACATTAAAAATGCGACTTTAAATTGTCGCGTGATAAAAGTATCCGGTACCAACTATATTTCAAGAGATTCGAGGAAGTAAGATGACTTTAGTGAACTACAAAGGAGATGAAAAAAATGAAAAAAGACTTGTTTTTTGTTTTCATACCAATCGTGTTCTCATTTCTGGCTTGCCAGAATCGTAATGATGACAGTAAGGTTGTAGTTTGTGTGCCTGTCTATGGACAGAGCTTGGCGTTAGGTGAAGAAACGCAACGAATTACAAATCTCGATAGTTTGAATGAACTTTATGACTATCGAATAGTGGGTGAGAATCTGAAAAATGAATTTGGCTATTATGACTGCAGTCCTGTCAAAAGAAAGATCAAACGTGTTCTAAAACTATCCAAACGTGATTTTGAAGTGTCTGTTTATGGTATGGCAGAGGCTTTGGTGAACGAGTTGGGAAAAGACACCATGGTCTGTGTCTTTGCTGGTGGACAAGGAGCAACACCTATCAATGGTATAAGTAAAGGCACTGCTCCTTATGTGCGTTTTCTCAATGATATTAAGAATGCGAAAGAGAAAGCAGATGAGAAGGGAATGAAATTCTACGTTCCCGCAATATGTTGGATGCAAGGCGAGTCAGACATGTATGACTATACAAATGTTGATTACAAACAAAAGTTGAATCAGTTTAGTATCGATATCAATAAAGATATAAAGGCAATTACTCATCAAAAGCAAGATATCAAGATAGTATCTTATCAAACGAATATGTTAGCTTTGTGCAATGAGTTCTGTCAGAATGAATATAGTTTATATGAGACAAGCATACCACAAGCACAGATGGAGTTAGTTCGTGACAATTCTTTCTTTGTTGCTGGAACGCCTACTTATTTTTTGTATTTTGCCCGGGAACGTATGCATATAAATGCAATAAGCCAAAAACGTGTTGGTTATTATAATGCGGAATCGGTTATAAGCATTATAAGAAATCAAAAACATCGTGGGTTGTATCCAAAGAAAATAATTGCTGAAGGAAGAGAGGTAAAAGTTGTTTTAGATGTACCTTGTCCTCCATTAGTAATAGATACTATAGAAGTTTGCAAAGTAGATTATTATGGGTTTAATGTTGTTACAGCCTCTAATGAATCTATTATTAAAGATGTTGTGGTACATGGAGATACCATTTTGTTGAAATGTTCACAGATAGTGAAGGGTGCTAAAGTAAGGTATGCTGTAAATGGTCAGAAAGGAAAAAGTGGTTATTTAAGAGGAGCTCGTGGAAATCTTCGTGATAGTCAAGGTCTTGTCAACGCTGCGATAGTCCCCAAAAAGATATACCCAATGCATAATTGGTGTTATCAATTTGACATACTTGTTGAATAGATGGTGTGTTTTTGGATGACATGACAAACCAAGTTACAGTGATTCTATATAACATGGTACGCTTTTGCGTTTTTCTTACTTAATTCTTGTAAGATATTGTTTTTTTGGGGGGAAGAATCACACTTCTTCTCCGAGGCTTTTGAACGCTTTTCGTATTTCACTTATCACGCATCTGATGTATTTAAGATTTTACTTACCGCGATTTCTGCGACAATAAAAATCCATGGAGAACACTATACGAGTTTGAAAACAAAAATATCTATAATAAAGTTAAACAGTGTTAAATATCTAATTAAAGCTGCCAAAACTCTTGCATTCCGGGGGTGTCATGTTGTATCTTTGTATTTCAAGCCGAGGATGATTTCTAAAAATAAGAAAGATACCCTTAAACCAAAAATCAAACAAATAATCCAATAATTAAAATACTGATTATGTTTACAAAACCAACAGATTTACATGCCATCAGGTCACGACAGAAAGCCCACGGTTTCTCGATTGCTTCTCGATTGCTTCTCGTTCGGTTCTCGTTGACTTCTCGTTAGGTCCTCGTTCGTCTCTCGTTCGTCTCTCGTTGCTTAGTCGTTAGTCTATCGAAGACCGAACGAGAACCGAACGAGGAACAAGCGAAAAACGAACGAAAGAGCAACGAATGTCGATCGAGTAAATAGCGAGAATCTATCGAAAACTCGACGAAATGCCACCATCATGGCTGGTGGTACACCCTTCAGCAACCACAAACCAGCACAATGCCTTTTGTCTCAAATCTGCCGAGGTAGAACCCCGCATTTCCAGTCCACACTGAGCATTTTTACGGCGAATAAAACCATTTCGTCCATTCCGTGGGTCACTATGATTCAACCCTGCAGAAAGCCCTCCACGGGCTTTTAATGCCTTGTTTTCCACCTAAATAACCGAGTTATCCCCCACATAACCAACAGTGATAATCCTCTGTCCACCCCAAAAACAACCTGGAACACACCCAACAGTCCCATCTTCATAGGCTCAACTACAGGTCAAACCATAAAAATCATGCAAAACTACAGCAGAGTCCTCCATATCACCATTTTGTGCAATATAAGTATAATAACCT
>NZ_NPIZ01000102.1:0-2611 GCF_002251185.1 Prevotella sp. P5-126 | reverse complement strand
TATTTATATACCATATAATGCGCTTATTGTTGCTTACGAAAGAATGAGCGCCTTTGCTTATATCTCTATTGTGGAGGCAGTACTCAAGTTGCTTATTGTCTATATTTTGACATTGTTTGATTTTGACCGTCTGATAACTTATGGAGCTTTAATGCTAACTGTGCAGCTTACAATACGGTTTTTATACACATTGTATTGTAACCATTATTTATCCGAAGTTAAGTTTACCTGGAGAATACAAAAAAAGACAGTAAAAAAAATCAGTAGTTTTGCAGGAAGTAGTGTTTTGGGAAATATATCTTATATTTCATATACCCAAGGATTGAATATTATGTTGGGCATGTTCTATTTGCCAGTTGTAAACGCGGCTAGGGGCATAGCGATGCAGGTACAAGGTGCTGTACTTTCATTTGTTTCTAGTTTTCAGACTGCAATTAATCCACAGATAACAAAGACTTATGCCGTCGGTGATTTAAAAGTTATGCATGATCTGATTTTCAGGAGTTCCCGGTTTTCTTTTTATCTTTTGATGTGTGTGACCTTACCGTTGATTTTAGAGACATCTACTGTTTTGAAGTTGTGGTTAGGTATAGTTCCTGATTATACTGTTATTTTTGTACGTCTGATTCTATTGACTACATGGATTAATTCAATTGCCAATCCATTAATTGTTTCAGTTAAGGCTTCAGGCAAGGTTTGGCAATATGAAAGTGTCGTTGCAATAATACTCTTGTTAGTTCTTCCCATTTCTTATGTGTTTTTATATATAGGGTTTGATGCTTGGATTGTTTTTGTTGTGCATTTAATTATGGAAGTCGTAGCACAAACTGCTCGAATCACAATCTCTAGCCGTTTGGTGGGATTCCTCTTACATGACTACATAAAACTTGTTCTAATGAAAATACTATATACTTGTTTTGTTGGAAGTTTAATCCCATTAATCCTTTATTGGTGTCTTCCTGAAGGAATGGCAACCTTCTTCATAATAAGTGTTGTCAGCGTACTTTCATCCATCATTTCTGTGTATTTCGTTGGTTTGACAAAGGAGGAATTTTATTATTTTAATAATAAGATACTCAGTCTATTAAGGAAGGCTGCTCAAATAAACAGATAGTATTACGTATGATATATGAACGGTTAAATAATTAGATTGAAGTTCAGCACTCTTTATAATCACATTACAATAATGTGTGTTTTGATGGATAAATAAATATGTTCAGTAATTTGCTCTTTTCCAAAAGCCCACAACAATGCCCCATGGGGCGTGATGGCTTTGCATAAAGGAAGTGTCCCTTCACTTCGTAACGACCACACTATCTTAGAAAGGGAAGTAAATTACCACACTGTCAAACAAAGGGTGAAAAAAATCAAATAATAAATATCAATGAATAAAAATATATCAAACATACACGATTGTTATGGCTGCGGCGTTTGCGCTACGGTCTGTGCAAAGCAGATAATCAGCATTGAGCTGAATGGAGACGGGTTCTATGAACCACGCATCTCAGATGAATCTAAATGCTCAAGTTGCGGATTATGCCTCGAAGTCTGTGCCTACTATCATGATGACTTGTCTTTGAAAGACAGATGCATAAAGAGTTATGGAGCATGGAGCAAGGACGAGGCAGTGCGCAGAAAGTGCAGCAGCGGTGGAGGGGGCTTTGAACTTGGACGCATACTCATTGGTGAGGGATATAAGGTTTGTGGAGTGAGATACAATGCGGAGGCCAACAGGGCGGAGCATTATATTGCAACTACTGTTGAGGAACTGATACAGTCCATTGGTTCGAAGTATATCCAAAGCTATACGGTTGACGGATTCAAGGCTATCGACCGCAAGCAGAAATATCTTGTCACAGGCACTCCTTGCCAAATAGATTCATTCAGGCGAATGATACGAAAGTTTAAATGCGAGGATAATTTTGTTCTTCTCGATTTCTTCTGTCATAGCGTGCCGTCGATGTTGGCATGGCGAGCGTACATCAAAATGTTGGAACCAAAGATTGGCAAAGTAACGTATGCATCTTGGAGAAACAAATTTGAATACGGTTGGCACGACAGTTGGCTAATGGGAATGGATGGTGAAAAGACATCAAGTCCAATAAACTGGCATGATAGTTATAACATGTTAATAAGGGAAAAAAAAACTTTCATACAATCCCGATGGTCTAAAGGTGATTGGTTCTATAGAATGTTTCTTGGTGATTATTGCTCAGGGAAACACTGCCAGGAGCGTTGCAAATACAAATATGACAAATCTTCGGCTGATATTAGGATTGGTGATCTATGGGGTAAAACTTATGCCAAAGATGAAAAAGGAGTAAGTGCATTAATAGCATTTACTCAAAAGGGTAAAGAAATTATAGAAGGTATGCAAAATATAACTCTTGTTGAGCATCCCTTTGAAATAGTTGCCGAAGGTCAGATGAAAACAAATGTTATAGCAAACCGACAATATAAGTTAGTTATGTTTTTGTTACGACATAATATTAATTTAAGTTGCAGAATGTGGAACATACTGTTATATTCAGAGAACTTGCCTTTTAGAATAATAGGAAGATTAAAAAGAATGATGAGATGAAAAAAGTAGGATTATTAACAATGCACAGGG
>NZ_NPIZ01000101.1:0-12362 GCF_002251185.1 Prevotella sp. P5-126 | reverse complement strand
GTAAGTTACAGATTGTAATTTTCTGCAAAGATAGTCATTTCTAACCCATAGAGTCATTTTTTGCTCGTATTTTGTCGCATATCAACCACTTACAACGATTGTTAATCGTTTTTAGTGGACACTAGTGATTATAATTTTACATGGTGGCGTTTGTTTTATGGCTTAAACATTTACAAAACCAGTGTGGTGTTATTAGGTCTATGAACAGAACATAGCTGTTGGCACAAATAAAAGAAATAGATGCAATAACACTTGCAGTTGACACAAATACCTGGAAAACGAGCAGTTGTGTAAACTACTATATTATTTTCAAGTATTATCCAACGTTTGATAAAAGTATTATCCAACGTTTGATAAAAGTATTATCCAATGTTTGATAAAAGTATTATCCAATGTTTGATAAAAGTATTATCCAACGTTTGATAAAAGTATTATCCAACGTTGACAAAAGTGTTTTCCAACGTTGATAAAAGTATTTTCTAACGTTTGGCAAGGGTGTTTTCCAACGTTTGGCCAAATGTTGTGTAATGTTGTACAAACACAATGAACAATATGGCCTGTCATAGAAGGTACTATCCCTATTGTTATCAAGTAATAATGAATGGTGTTGAAGGGGAGACTGTATAGGCAGACATGGATATTGATTGGTGGTCGATTGGTGGTCGATCACTCATTTGAATATCTTTTGACCACCGTTGTAAGATGCTATATGATAGGTTGTTATGCGTAATTGGTGGTCGGTGGTCGAAAAGTTGACGAATCGCGTGCGCGTATGTGCGCGTGCGTACATTAGTATATAGAGATTGGTTTTCATGTTGAGTATGAATGAGCCATCCTCGTACTGCTACAATAAAAATGTGAAAATAGACTTTGTAAAACCGGAAATAATCCTTATATTTACAGCGTGAAACAATAAGTATGCTAACCATTACAAATTTGATATCTATAAAGATGATGAATAGAATGAAGTTTACGATGCTTTTTGCCATGTTGTTTTGTCCCATCATGCTGATGGCGTAGAAGGTGAAAACCGTAGCAGGTGAATATACATACGCAGCACCACAAAATGTCACGTTGCGCGAAGCCAAGGACTATGCCTTGCAAAGAGCTAAAATCAAAGCATTGGCAGACGAATTTGGAACTACCGTATCGATGACCAATTCGTCGTTTGCCAAAGAAACCAGTAGTGAATCTATCGATAAGTTTGTACAGGTGGCAGAATACGAGGTGAATGGCGAATGGATAGAGACCGTCGGTAAACCGGATATAACCGTAATACCACAAGATGATGGTTTTCTCATCACAGCAAAAGTAAAGGGAAAGGCGCGCGAAATAAAAAGAGCCAAGGTGGAATTTATGGCAAAAGTGTTGTGTAATGGCACCGACGATAAGTTTGAAACCGACCGCTTCAATACCAACGATCAACTCTATCTCTCTTTCCAGTCGCCCACTGATGGTTATTGTCTGGTTTATCTCATCGATGAGAGTCAGAAAGCCTATTGCCTCTTGCCTTATCGCCAACAGACGACAGGCAATTTCCCAATAAAGGCAAACCGTCGTTATGTGCTTTTCTCGCCTAAGGATGCCGACCGCAGTATCGCGTCGTTAGTAGATGAATACACACTCAACAGTCAAGAAAGCAAAGAGTATAATCAGCTCTACATCATTTTCTCACCCAATCCTCTGACCAAGACCATTGACCGTTCAACCACAGAACTCATGCCCAGAGAGACCACAGTAGAAAACTTTAGGAAATGGCTTGCCCGTTGCCGACGCAACGACCTTGATATGGCTGTGGAAGTGAAGAATATCGTTATTAAAGGGCATGAAAAATGAAGAAAATCAATACCAATTGGGCTTATTGGTGGTTATATATATCATTTGTTTTAACCAAATCATTAGAACAAGCATCTTGTAATTTTATAAAGACCGATTTGGGTTAAATTGCTCCATGATTGCAAAAATTTCTCCAAAAGGAGTGAGTTTCTCAGATTTTATTTGTATTTTTGTCATGTCTGATGAGGTTTTGTTTGATTATTACAGCAACACTAAATTAAGTGAATCCTCTGACATGGCAAAATCCTGGGACGCTCGGCCCTGCCGCTTAGCTAGTCTAAGAACTCATTGGCTGGCAGCCTAAGGCTGCGTAGCCATATACTCAAATTTTAACGAACTATTGTATAAGACTTATGAAAAATAATATATCTATTAGTCAACATAGCAAGATAGAAAGCATTAGGAATCAATGGCTTGTGCTCGACAAGATAGCAGAAAACAAAACATCTGCATACATCAACTATACCTACTATCAGACATACGAATGGAATTACTTCATTGCTCACCATTCTACAGATGGTTTAGGAATACTTACTACCATTATGCGCTACGATTTAATAACAGTAGATGGTAAACCTTTCGCCATTATTCCTTTTGCTGTTACACGCTCATCAAAAAAGGCACGAATACCATCATGCCGAGTAGGAGGTGTGCTGAATATGGTTTGCCCATATACATACGAAGGCAACGAGGAGATAATGAAGGCTATTGCCGACCATATAGTAGCCTCATGTAAGGGAATGACGCTAAGCCTTGCTGATGTGCCGTGTCAAACTCCTTTTGCTAAAATAATGAAGCTAATCGACAATAATACTATCGAGCGTACAAGCTTTCATGTACCATTAACACAATTTGCTTCTCACGAAGAATATGTGTCGTCGCTACCTAAAAATATATATAAGAATATTCGCAAGTCGTATAATCATCTTACCACAGATGGTAAGAAAATGGAGCTAAAAGTGTTTAACCACGACAATATGGCTTCCGACAGCTATTTGCGCTATCTTTGGCATTTCTATTTCAAACGTAAGATGGCTTGGCGACACAAGAGCTATAATGCTTTCAGCAATATCACCACCTACTTAAAGGCTGTCTACGAGGTGAAAAACGGTTGCGCTACAGCAAGCTTGAAAAAGCTAAAAGATGCTCAACTTTATGTTTTGGAAATAGACAAAAAGCCTGCAGCATTTATGATTGTATATCGTCATAACAAAAATCTACTTATGCCACGTCTTGCTATCGACACCTCTTTTAGTCGCTATTCGCCAGGTATATTGCTTATTTTGGAGGCTACAAAGCTTTGGATGAACGAAGGTATAGTAGACTTCGACATGTGTCGTGGCGACGAAAGATATAAAAAGGAAATGGGTGGCATAAACGAACCACTTTGCCGCATAGAAAAGCGGATATAAAGAAAAAGAAGGAGTTTTTGCTTGTTTTCTTTTTGCAACACTAAGATAAGTGAATTCTTCGACATGGCAAAATCCTGGGCCGCTCGGCTCTGCCGCATAGCTAGTCTAAGAACTTTTTGTTGTTCAGGTACTTAAAAAGTTTAATTTATAATAGTGTTGCGGAATTAAGGTTTACCTAAATATGACTTATAAAAATCAATTGATAAAGAGCATAAAACAAGGTTTTTTGTTTTATGCATTTTTACAATATTGATAGCCATTCAGTTTGGCTTTTATATTGTGGATAGTTCCATTCTCGACTATATGGATTTGGAGGGATGGGTTTTCTTTGCTGCATCTTGCGTGAGTCATGCTTCGCAGTTTGCATTGGTGCCTTATCTCTTAAGTCTATTGTTCCTGTTGTGTCGATACAGAAAGACGGCTCTGGTGGTGCAGATAATTGGAGTGGTGTTGCTCAGTGTGCTCAATTACCTCAACTCGCAGGTTTTTTCCATCTATCATTTCCATATCAATGGTTTTGTGTTGAGTATGGTTTTTGGCAAGGGTGCAGGCGAGATATTCAATTTTGATATCTTGCTCTATCTTAAGGAAGTAGGACTCTTTGCTGTTGTCGCAGCTGTCGTAGTGGGAGTGTGGTATCTGTCTCATTGTTTTTGGTTATGGAGAAGAAAAGCCTATGCTTGGCTGATGGTAGGCATCTTTGTAGGCAGTATGCTTTATGCGCATCTTTGGCATGTATATGCAGCCTTCTATCAGCATCAGTCGGTTATGAAGAGTGCCACCTTATTACCTTATTATTTTCCTACTACTTCTAATGGTTTACTGCTCAAGTGGGGATTCAAACAACCAAGAGGAATGGGGAATACCCAGGGCAGACATAGTACAGACTTGCAATATCCCATACACCCATTAGAAGCGGAAAAGCCCGATTCTTTACCCAATATTGTAGTTATTCTTATTGATTCATGGAATCGCAGGGCGCTGACTCCTGAGTGCATGCCTCATACCTATCAGTTTGCTAAACAGAATCAATGGTATACTAATCATACGAGTGGAAGCAATGGTACGAGGAGTGGTGTGTTTAGCCTTTTCTTCGGTTTGTCTTGCTATTATTGGGAAAGTTTTGAACCTGCTCATGTGCAACCACTCTTGATACAGAGGTTGCAGGCTTTAGGTTATGATATTCATACTTATCCCAGTGCTACATGGGCAGACCCTCCTTTCGGCAGGGTTATCTTTGGTGGTGTACCTGGTATACGAACAGAGACTGAGGGTAAGACAGCCTTGGACCGAGATACTCGTATTACCAATCTCTTTATTTCCGATGTGGAAGGTAGAAAGGACAAGAAAAAGCCTTTCTTCTCGTTCCTCTTCTTTGACCTTCCTCATAGTTTTGAGTTACCTGCCGATAAGAATACGCGTTTTCAGCCAGCATGGGCCTTTGCCGACTACACGAAACTGAACAACAATATGGATCCCACTCCTTTTTGGAATCTTTATCGCAATACTTGCTACCAAGATGATTTACTCTTAGGCAGAGTGTTTGAGACTTTGAAGAAGCAAGGATTGTTGGAGAATACTTTGGTTATGATCACTGGCGATCATAGTCAGGAGTTTAATGAGAATCATCGCAATTACTGGGGACACAATAGTAATTTCTCTATTCATCAGATAGGAGTTCCAATGATATGGCATGTGCCAGGACAACAGCCACATCAGTATGCACATCGTACGACTCATTATGATGTGGTCCCTACGTTGATGAAGGAATATTTAGGCGTGAAGAATCCTGAAGACGACTATTCTATGGGCAGGCTTATGACTGATAGTTCACCCCGTCTGTGGCAGATAGTAGGTAGCAATCTGAATTATGCTTTCATTATCGACAAAGATAGTATTTTGGAAAAGACTCCACAGGGGTCGCTTGATGTATACGATAGCAAGATGAATCCTGTGAAGAACTATACTTTGCCTGTCAAGCAATTTGATAAGGCTGTGAAGCAACTGAATCGTTTCTTTAAGTAGCTTCTATATCTGTAGTCGTATGCCATTCGTCAACAGAATAAATAAAAAACAAGGGCAATGAGCATTAGTACTCGTTGTCCTTGTTTGTATAAATGAGTGAGAAATGTATTATTCGCCTTTCCACAGTCCGTGTAGGTTGCAATATTCGCGTGCTGTCACCTCTGTGGCATTAGTCATGAAGATAGCTTCAGGTTTCTCGCCTGGTTTCAATTCATGACGAAGCACATCGGTAGGAGTGAGGAGTTCAATCCATTCGATATAGTGCTCGGGAATCATGGGGTGTTCCACGCTTCCTACCTTGACACGAAAACCTCCCTCTATGGGCTCGATAACAGGTACATGTTTCTCGTAGGCTCCGTCGGTAGCGTTTTCTTCCATCAGTTGCATGGGTTGTCCACAGCAACTCAGAACAGCTCCAGAGTGCAATACTTCTACTACGTTGCTGCAGATGGGGCAGCGATATACTTGTTTTATTTTTGTCATGATAGTTCCTCCTAATATTAAAAGTTAAATGAATATAGAGTCTGAGAACGTAGATTAGCCTACTGGACTAAACTCGTCCTTGCCAACTCCGCAAAGAGGGCAAACCCAATCATCGGGAATGTCTTCGAATGCTGTTCCTGGTGCAATACCGCCTTCGGGATCACCTACTTCTGGGTCGTAAATCCATCCACATACATCACATACATACTTTTTCATGTTTCTTGGTTTTTAAAAAGTTATTTCTTAGGGTTGATTACTCTCACTATCTGTCGCTTGCCGAATTGATGATCTATAAGGATGATGTTCTACGGCTTAACGAGTGATAGATTTGGCAAATATGGAAAATATATGGATAGCTTCCAAGTTTTTTTCTGTAAATGATGTTAAATGCGCATTTATTTAAGTGCATCTATTCTCGCCATGGCATAGTGAAAACAAGCTTAACTCAGCATATTTGGCTTAACGAAAACGCTCTTTTAAGTCGAAGAAATTCATGCAGAAGGCTGTCAGTATCATGTACACGGTGTTCTCTTTCCAGTCGCCCACTGATGGTTATTGTCTGGTTTATCTCATCGATGAGAGTCAGAAAGCCTATTGCCTCTTGCCTTATCGCCAACAGACGACAGGCAATTTTCCAGTAAAGGCAAACCGTCGTTATGTGCTTTTCTCACCTAAGGATGCTGACCGCAGTATCGCTTCGTTAGTAGATGAATACATACTCAACAGTCAAGAAAACAAAGAGTATAATCAGATCTACATCATTTTCTCACCCAATCCTCTGACCAAGACCATCGACCGTTCAACAACAGAACTCATGCCCAGGGAGACCACAGTAGAAAACTTCAGGAAATGGCTTGCCCGTTGCCGACGCAACGACCTTGATATGGCAGTGGAAGTGAAGAATATCGTTATTAAAGGGCAGCCTTGACGAATTTGCAGATATTTCATACAGTATTTGGAAGCAGCCAGTTTTGTCTCATTCTGATGTCTCAGACTCGCTCAAATCTTACGACTTTGTTTCCACACACTTCCGACTCTCTGCAATCCATGCGGATGGAGTCATGCCTTTTACTTTCTTAAACAACCGATTGAAATAGGGGATGTCGCTGAAGCCACATGCCCATGCCAATTCGTTGATGCGCTGTGTTGTGTCAGATTGTAACAGTTCGCAAAACTTGTTTAACCGATAACTGTTGAGATAAGCAATGAATGTTTGACCAGTGGCCTGCTTCACACATCGGCAGAATGACGCTGTGCTGAGATTCAGATGCTGGGCAATATCATTGAGCCTGATTTCCTCTTTATAATGAAGCGATATAAAGTCCAATAGTTTGCGCATCTGTTCAATACTCTGATTCATTTCAAACGTGGTGTCTTCCGGTTTACCAATGGGTAATAAATCGGCAGGGTGATGACTTATATAGGTAAGGACAGACCACAGATGACACAGCCTCATGGCATCATCAGCATGCTCCATCGCCAATAGTTGCTGACAGACTACAGCTTTGCTGCTGCCCGTAATCAGATATGCTTGGCGCAGACTAAGCAGAAAGTTGACTACAGGTTTCAGTTCGGGAAATATGATGCAGGCATGCAACAACATGTTGGCAGACAACTGACACACATGCGACTCCTTGCGACCTGTATCGCCACACGACTCAGGATCGTATATCCAACAATGGGGCATGCTGCCTGGCATGAATACCATTTCACCTTGTGAGAAAAACTCATGGCAGGTGCCAACAATGCGCATACCATAGCCACGCACTATCCAGTTGATTTCCAATTCAGGATGGAAGTGGATGGCAATCTCTTCGCTTATCGGCACCTCATGATGCAGATAGCGAAACGACTTTCCCTCTGTGTCGTAGTCGAGCACCTCATACGCAGGTTGTTTCTCGTCGTTAACCATATCCTTTGACTTTGAATATTTCCTCATAATCGATCAGGTATAATGCTTGTCGGTGCAAAATTAGACAATTATTTGATAATATCTACCAATTATACCTTACTTTCTTACCCTATCTTTGCACGAAAATTGAAAACACAAATGAAGAAAGCTCTCTTTGCCTTATCTCTTGGCACTTTTGCATTAGGTATTACTGAATATGTCATGATGGCTATCTTGTCGGAAGTAGCATCAAGTTTGTCGATTAGTATTCCGCAGGCAGGACACCTGATTTCTGCATACGCTTTAGGTGTGGCAGTTGGTGCACCGCTACTCATTGTGGGCTATAGATTCAAGCCCAAGAGTGTCTTGCTGTTTTTGGCATTGGTGATGTTTGCGGGTGCCGTACTCTCTGTGCTTGCTCCAAACTACTGGTTGTTTCTGGTGGCAAGATTCATTTCAGGACTGCCCCATGGTGCTTATTTCGGAGTAGCGTCTATCGTGGCTGTGCATCTTGCACCCGAAGATAAGAAGGGTAAGGCAGTATCAACCATGATAGCAGGAATGACGGTGGCAAACCTGATGGGTGTTCCGGTGTCGTCTTGGCTTTGTTCCACATGGTCTTGGAGATTCCCTTTCCTCATTACCAGTATATGTGCCTTGCTCGTCCTTTGCAGTATCTGGCGCTGGGTGCCCAATATGGATCGCTTGCCAGTGACAGGTTTCAAAGGGCAGTTTCGCTTTCTTAGCTCCAGTGCTCCTTGGTTGATACTTACGGCAACATTGCTTGGCAATGGTGGCGTGTTCTGTTGGTACAGTTATATTTCTCCGTTGCTCTCGCAAGAGAGTGGATTTGCATTGACTCAAGTTCCGATGCTGATGATAGCCGCTGGTGCAGGAATGGTGCTCGGCAACATACTGAGTGGAGTGCTTTCCGACCGCTATTCAGCCTATCGTGTTGCACCAGCCACACAGCTTCTTGCCGTTGTCGGACTGATATTGATTTTCTTCCTTGCCGATTATGGATGGCTCTCGGTAGTGCTTATGGTGGTAGTGGCTGGCTGTTTGTTTGCCGTAAGCGGTCCTGAGCAATTCCTCATTCTGCGTCATGCACCAGGTGGTGAGATGCTGGGAGGTGCCTGCGTACAGATGGCGTTCAATCTTGGTAATGCGCTTGGTGCATTTGTTGGCGGATTGCCCATCTCGTTTGGTTGCACACCGCGTTATACGGCACTTGCCGGTATTCCTTTCTGTTTGTTGGGTTTTGTCTGTCTGATGTTGCTTTACAGAAAATCTACCAAGACTGCACTTTCCCATTCTTGACGGGAAATGCATTAAAAAGTATAGAGGCTATGGGTTGTCCAGCACTTCGATAGCGAGGTCAGCCCAAACATTTTTATGCTTTTCGAATATGGCAGGAAACTCCGAGATGGGTACGGGATTGGTACTTCCTAATTCTACGGTAACGCTGGGACATTGGTAGATAATCTCTACGTCGTCAGCCCATGTGCCGCCAGCAGGAGCACTATCTGGACCATAGAGTGGATAATTGGTGTGGCAATGGATGAGTTTGGCATAGTCGTGGGCTAACTTGTTGACGTATTTTTTTGCATTCTGACATCCGTAATAGATGATGTTGCCGGATGTGTGATAGTTGAGAAAAAGGTCATAGTCATAGCGCTGCGACACACGGAGCATCAGTTGGCTCTCTGGCTCGGAGTAGGGCAACAAGCCCGAATAGAAATTGAAACTGCGATGGGTCTTACGGCTTGAAGTAAACGGATTGTTGAAGCCATTGCCGAAATTGCGGTTTATATCCACCCCGTTGGCATTGGCTTTGATTTTTGTATGCGAGGTGCCGTTGTCTTCAGTCTGCCTTACCCATTGTTTCACTTCATCGGTCAGTTGACCGTTGCTGCCGTTTTGTGCAATCTCCACTCCGTCGGGATTGACCATCGGGATGATGACAAAACACACCTGTTGCAGCAGATTGCTGATGCGTTGGCCTTTATATTCACAAATGTCTTGATAGCACATCTGAGCATAATGTTCGAGGAGTGCCATGGTGAGTTGTGTTGCCATATATTCGCGAGCGTGCATGGTGGCTTGTACCATGATGTGGTGACGAGCCGAACGGTTGCCGAGTGTCACCACAGGCAACCGATGTCCCAGTAGGGTTGTGGCGCTGTCAAGTTCGTAACTCACAAAGTCGGGATAGCGTTTGGCGATGGAATCGAGGTCTGTGATCATTTCGCCGAAGGTGTAGTGTTGGTGGTCGGTCTCTACAAACTGAAGGGATTGACAGTGGACAGCAGTTGCCAAGAGCGTTTGCAGTATCCATATTGTCAGCGTAATCGGGATTCGTTTTTTCATGACTTATACTATTTGTAGGTTGTATTGTTGAGTTGCTGATAGAACTCCCATGCCACATCGGCATAGTTGTATTTGTTGCGGAAGTGAGGAAACTGTTTGAGTCTCTGCAAGCGATTGACATCGGCAGCGCTGCGATGCAGTCCTGCATTATAGAGTGTTGCCCAATGACGCAACAGCTCTTGCGTGGAAGTAAAGTGGATGTTGGCAGTCTTTTGCTTGCAAATATCCACGAAGGCAGCCAGATAGCGAGTCTGCCATTTCAGTTGCATCATGCGGTCCATGCGTATTTTTCTACATTCGCGTGCGTTGCGCTTGTGGATGAAGAGTTTGGCATATTTTCTTTTCAAGTTTTTATCGGCAGCCAGTTGTTGTTCGAGTTGTTCTACAAACGAGGGTTTCATCTGAAACAGGCCGATGCTGAACTCAGCCTTGCTGTGGAGAATATACATCAGACAAAGGGTGCGATATTCCATCTGTCCACCCAGTTTGGTGTACATTGCCACTTCGGGCATGACGATGGCTTGTGCCATGCGGCTCTCTTCTTCAGTGAGATAATGGCAGAGTTCAGTCCTTATCTCCGAATGTTGGTTGAAAAGGTCGATAGCACATTGAGCCTCTCTGTGGTAGTCAGAGAAGAATGTGGTGATGGCAAAGAGAATGGTAAGCCACATTGTCAGTTGAGATCAAAAGTATAGAGCACAATCTCGTTGCCTTCGATAGTGGTCCATGCAAAGGCATTGGTATCTTCGTCGTAGAAAGCATCTATAGGGCAGTGCTTTCCGTATTTCTTTCCGTCAATCAATACGTAATCATACTTCCAATTGGCGATAAAAAGATGGCGTTTGCTCTTGTCTTGAAGGGTGAAGTTGTAGGTTGTAACTAATTCGTGGTTCTTGTAATCCCATCCAAGGCGTTCGTAAGGCCACAGCATGTAATCAATAGAACCTGAATAATCTGCATCTTTTTTATAAGGTAGTACCTGATGTTTGTCGAAATCGTAGTATTCTTTTCCTACGATGAGTTGTTTGATAGCTGTTGGAGTGATAAAGAACTGGAATGTTTTGATTCCGGGAGTCATCTCGCAGGTCTGCTCATAGAAACAAGTACCATCGTCAAACAGACAGACTCTTGGATCGTATTTACTACAGTTTCCATCCATAGGAATCGGGATGATAAATCTTCTGTCATCCAAGGTGACAAAGCGTTTGGAATGATCAATGTGGATCTCGTGTTGTTTGTTCGGACTTTGATATTCGTATCTCGTTTCTTTTGCGTCGAGAATACTACCGTCTTCGTAGTGAAAATAGTCTTCGCCCATGAGCGTGAAGCTAAATTCATGGGGGAGGGCATAGTCGATGTTTGTCTGTTTGGTATAATCATTGTATTTGTCGGTCTCGTAGTAGTAGCCGATGCCTTCGTATGGTCCATAATTCACTCCATATAAAGATAGGTAGTGTTGCTGTTTGTCAGTACCTTTGATATTGTTGTAATATTCAAAGACGCATTTGTTGAAATCGTCAGGATTGATGTTATAAGCGTAGATTTCGCTTGCTGTTACTTTTCGTTCCCCGTTGTGGATAAAGATCTTTTTGTCATTTAGCGTATCGTTAAGAATACAAGTAAACTTATGACCATTAATGCGCATATTGCTGGCATATTCGGCATAATAAAGTATTTCGCCCTTTTTGAGCGTCAATAACACTTTGCGCTGAGGTTGCGCATAAACAAATGTTGCGGCAATCAGCAACAGTGGGAGTAGGATGTATTTCTTGATCATGGGTTAACGGAGTTTCATGTTCAACAATGATTGTTCGTTGGCTGCCGATATGGTGAGGGTAGGGGTCTGCGTCTTATATTTCACGGTACTGGTTTGATAGACATTAGACTCTACATAGTCTTTCAGTTCGCCCAATGTCACATTGCCCTTGGTGTCGTGGAGTTTTTTCAGTAACCTTAATTCCGCAACACTATAATTTAACTTTATTTATAAGTTCCTGAGCAACAAAAAGTTGCCCAGGATTTTGCCATGTCAGAATTTTCACTTATCTTAGTGTTGCAAAAAGAAAACAAGCAAAACTCTAATATGACATGGCAAAAATACAAATTAAATCTGAGAAACTCACACCTTTTGGAGGAATTTTTTCAATCATGGAGAAATTTGACTCCATGCTTTCACCCGTTATCGACTCAACACTGGGTCAGAGATGCAGCAGTATCTTCGGATATCAGTTCAGCGAGATAGTCCGTTCGCTGATGAGCGTTTATTTCTGTGGCGGCTCATGCGTGGAAGATGTAACGTCACAACTGATGCGCCATCTCTCGTATCATCCTACCCTTCGTACATG
>NZ_NPIZ01000100.1:0-1319 GCF_002251185.1 Prevotella sp. P5-126 | reverse complement strand
ATTTTTAATTTATGCTGATATTTTATATTCTGGTGAGAAAATTTGGCGATTTCGGACCATAGCAGTGACCAAACGTATGAGTTTGTTCTTTACATTATTCAGTGCAACCTGCTTCTTCTTTCCACGTTCTACGAGTCGCATATAGTATCTTGCGATAACGGGATTGAAGTTGATGGCAGCCAGTGCAGCCTGCGTCAGCATGGACTTTATCTGGCGGTTCGCCATGTAGTGTACACGAGGATCAGAATGCACACTGGTACCCGAATCCTTGCCGAACGGGGCTATGCCATAGTAGCAGGCTATCTTGCGTGAGTCGTAATTGAAACGACGGAAGTTATCGGTGTATACCATCAGGCACACGGCGTTCTGCGTTCCTATGCCAGGCACCGAGGTCACGATGGTGAATACCTCGGTTAGCTCCTCGTCCGACTTAATAAGCTCGGCGATTCGCTTGTCTATCTTCTCGACTTCCTTGTTGAGTTCTGACACGATATGTCTTCCGCTCTGCGAGATCATGGTCTTGATAGGCGACTTCTCCATGGTGAGCTTCTTCTCGCCTCTACGCACCTGAAAACTGCATCTATGGTGTACCACCATTTGACGATACAGGAACAGCTCACGCAGTTGTGCAAGTGACTCGCTAAGTGGCTCGTACATAATGGCTCTGTCGTAATTCCTCATTGCGTATTCGGCAATCATTGAGGCGTCGGCACGGTCCGACTTCAATCGTCTAAGACCTGATGCATCCTTGATGCTCTTAGCATTCTCAAGCCACATGTCGTAGCCTTTGCCGTATAGGAAGTTGCATAGTCCCTTACTGTAATCGCCAGTGTTTTCTCCGCAGAAGAGCCACAAGGAAGGCTCGATGCCGCCGGAGTTCTGCTCCACCCACTTGATCAGTTGTTTGTAACCAGACACAGTTGTCTTGAATTCGTTGAACACTCTTGAGGCTGTTTCTGCAAGTCCGTCTGCAAAAATGATAGCCACATCAACTTTTTCTTTCGAAAAATCAACTCCAATAAATAAATTCTTCATATCTTTGTACGAGTTTAATTATGTAGAATTGGTCAATAGTTGTATGGACTAACACTCTAACAAGGCTCAGAGCCGATAACTTTCTATCTGGTCTTTGCAACTATGTCGATGAGGTCCGAAACGGATTATAGTCTTCAGACTAGTGAAATCCATGGTTTACCTCTTCGACAGACCGATTCTACCTTTTTACAACAAAGGTACGAAACTGTCTTTAGCAATCATAGTTTTACCTTGATTATTTAACATTTATGCGACTGCGTCGCATTCTTCTGCAAACTTAGAGT
>NZ_NPIZ01000010.1:0-414 GCF_002251185.1 Prevotella sp. P5-126 | reverse complement strand
TCCTATAACTATAGGCGGCCGTATGCATAAGTGCTCATACTTTCAGCTGTTGATTTCTGATTTATTATCTAATCTACAGTCTTGCTTGTGTCAATATGTCAAAGATCTCTTTCCTCTATTTCAAGGATATGTGGAGAATATCGGGGTCGAACCGATGACCTCTTGCATGCCATGCAAACGCTCTAGCCAACTGAGCTAATCCCCCAAAAACAGATTTTGTTAGTACAAGAAGCCGAAGGAGTGTCTGAACAAACCAATGCTTCATCCCATTCTTTTGAAACTACCCCAATTATCTAAGATCCGTCTCCAGAAAGGAGGTGTTCCAGCCGCACCTTCCGGTACGGCTACCTTGTTACGACTTAGCCCCAATCACCGGTTTCACCCTAGGCCGACCCTTGCGGTCACGGACTTCAG
>NZ_NPIZ01000001.1:0-101795 GCF_002251185.1 Prevotella sp. P5-126 | reverse complement strand
TTAGAAAGCGGGCTATCATAGAGACCGTTAACGATGAACTTAAGAATATTGCACAGGTGGAACATTCCAGACACAGATCTTTCGACAACTTCATTGTCAATACTCTTGGAGCTTTGGCAGCATATTGTTTCTTTCCTAAGAAACCTACAATTGCCGTTCAAAGGACTATTGATAGACAATTGACCTTATTCTAATTCGTCGAACTCACGTTAAATTTATTTGTTTTTTAGATTATGATGATTGCTGCTGCGAGAATGATGATTGCTATGGCGATAATTGCGGTTGGTAGTCACCTTCTGAAAATGGAAATCAGAAAAAAATCCGTGTGCCGTGCTACTCTACTTCGGTGGCAAACATACGGTCGAGGTCTTGTTGGGTGAAGGGACAGGGTTCTTGACGCAGTTTCGCCAAACGGAACTGCTGGCAGGCGTTAAGGACTGACTGCACTTCAAAACACTTAAAAAGCATGTCTTTCAGTTCGTCAAGGCGGAGGGCATCTTCCTCGGAGAACCGACCACAGGTCTTGTAACTCATGTGCTGCTCTGGCAGGAGGTCGTGGTAGTAGTACGACCAGACCAGGAATTTCATACACACATCGGGGGTCATGAGAATCTCTTGCATAGCATCGGTATTTTATGGAAAGATTAGCATTTTTTTGTGAGATAACAATTGTGACGGATTAGAAATCAAAATAGAGGCGCAGACTGGCGACGGTGTAGTTTCCATCGCTATTGCTGATATACTGGAAACTGGGCTGAAGGGCTATGGACTCGGTCAACTTGTGTTTCCACGTGACTTCTGCGGAATACTCTGTTCCGTTGTAATAGCGGGCATATTGTCCGGAGAGTCCGCACTCGTTGCGGTCGTCACGATAGGCGCAGCCTACTTCTGCATAGCGGTAGCAGGTGCTGTTGCGATTGGTATTCTCGGAGTATTGCACCATGCCGAGTACCGCCTTCCCGTCGGTTGTCCACAAGGGTTGTTCGCCATAGAGCCACCAGGCGCAACTGGTATGGCGCGCGGGAGCATCGTCATCATGATTTTTAGACACGTCGCACGATGCATCAGAAGAGCTGTTTTCACTGTCGCTGCCAACGGGGAACTGTCGGGAGTGGATGGCAACACCGGCAAAATAGCGGGCACCTCGATGAGCGTATTCCAGTTGGGAGATGTTGAACATACCATCACGCTTGGGGCGCACCAAGAACGGATTGTCATGACGCTTCCACCCTTTATACCCTACTCCATTATACAGGCTGTTGCGGAAGGTCCATTCGCCTTTTGTCACGTCGAAATAGAGGGTGAGTCCCGACAAGGGGTAGTTGGCAATAGGATAGCTGGCGGCAATCGTGGGAAAGATGCCGCATGAGCTGTTGATGAAGAGGGCTGTGACGTCGGAGGTAAAGAAGTCTTCGTTGACATTTCTCACTCCTGCAAAGAGATGGGCGTTGTCCCATTGGTGCATGTATCCCAATACGGCAATGGCTGCTAGGGTGTTCTCAGCATCGATATTGCAAAATCCCTGCCAGTCGCCAATTACGCTATGGTCGGTTTGTGCAACATGGATGGTGGCTGCCTCAACAGACCCCTTGCCCAGGGTAATACTCAGATTCAGTCGGAGAAGGTTGACCCAATTGACGTTTTTCTTCAAATCCCAATGTCCATCGGTGATATACTGACCGCTGACATGCTGTGCTGCGGCGCAAGACAGGTAAAATCCGCATAACATCGTTGTCACAATACGTTTCATCTATTCTCTGAGTTTTGTGGTTTCATTGATCACTCCAACTTCCCCTCCCCCGAATTGCGCACCGAGATGCTGGGCTGTTAGCTGAAAAAAGGGCGCACATACGTATGCGCACCCTCTTATGTTAATAACTTATGTATTGATTTACAGAATATTACTCTTCTGTAGCAGCTGAGGTCTCCTCAACAGCGGGAGCTTCTTCAACAGCGGGAGTAGCCTCTTCAGCCTTTACCTCCTCAACGGGAGCTGCCTCAGAAACAACCTTTACAGGAATCACAACCTCAACCTCCTTGTGGAAGTGGATGGTAGCAGCGTAATCACCAACCATCTTAGCATCGCGCATGGTGATGATCTTGCGATCGATGTCGTGACCCTGCTTCTTGAGTTCATCAGCAACGATGTTAGCATTGACAGAACCATAGAGCTGTCCGGTAGCACTCACCTTAGCAGTGATAGTCAACTCAACACCATTGAGAGCTTCAGCTTTCTTCTCTGCCTCAGCCTTGATAGCTGCGAGCTTGTGAGCCTGCTGCTTGAGGTTCTCAGCGAGAATCTTCTTAGCAGAGGGAGAAGCGATAACGCCCTTACCCTGAGGAATCAGATAGTTGCGGCCGTAGCCAGACTTTACATTTACGATATCGTTCTTATAACCCAGACCGATAATATCTTCTTTCAGTATAATTTCCATATTGTCGTCCTCCTCCTTATTTATTTCATCATATCAGTTACGTAAGGAAGCAGTGCAATCTGGCGAGCACGCTTAACAGCCTGAGCCACGCGGCGCTGATACTTCAGTGAGGTACCAGTGATACGACGGGGCAGGATTTTGCCTTGCTCGTTCAGGAACTTCTTCAGGAACTCGGGATCTTTGTAGTCGATGTACTTGATGCCGCTCTTCTTGAAACGGCAATACTTCTTCTTCTTAGTGTCGATAGAAGGAGCTGTCAAATAACGGATTTCTGATTGTTCTGCCATAACTTAAGCCTCCTCTTTTTTACCGGTTTTGTTGCGACGCTTCTCAGCATATTCGATAGCGTGCTTTTCAAGTTTAACTGTCTGGAAACGGATAACTTTCTCGTCACGACGGAAAGCTGTTTCGAGCTTCTTGATCACATTGGGCTCAGCCTTGAACTCTACCAGGTAGTAGAAACCTGTAGATTTCTTCTGAATGGCGTAAGCCATCTTCTTCATACCCCAGGCCTCTTCGTTCACAACCTCTGCGCCGTTATCGGCAAGGAGTTTGGTGAATTTAGCGACCGTTTCCTTTGTCTGCTCATCAGACAAAACGGGAGTCAAAATGAAAACGGTTTCGTATTGATTCATACTGTTTAAAATAAAAAATTGTGTTACTTTTGCAAAATTGCGGGTGCAAAGGTACTGATTTTTTTGTTAATTCCGTCATTTATCGGCAATTATTTTGTATCTTTGCACTAATTTTTAACGAATTACAACACAGAAATGCCTTTTCTATGAATAAAAAATTTGCCTCCATAGGAATTTTGCTGATTCTATCTGGCGTGATAACTCTTGCCACGGCATATTTCCTGCACCATACCACCAATGGTTTGCTGACCACAGGACTACTGCTGATTGTGGGGGGCATCGTCCTTTATGTGGGTGGCATCAAGCATGGCGGACGCTATTGACGGCATACCGCTTTTGCCACCTGCGCAGCAATCTGTTTCATGCCTTTCTGTGAGGGGTGTCCCCATTGTTTGTCGATGCATTCCAATTGGATGTATTTCACCTGATAATGGTCGCAGACGGTCTTCATCGACGTGGTGATCTCGTCGGTCAAGCCATCGTTGATGATGACATAGACTGTGGTGCCGGGATAGCGTTTCTGGATGCCGTCAAGAAGATATGCCATGGCGGGGCGGAACTGATAGAGATCCCGGTTGCTCCAACCGCCGTACTGGTAGTTGCCGATAGGCGATTTCGCCCAACTGTCGTTCGTGCCTCCGAAAACGAAGATGAGGTCTGCGGGCAATAGGTTGTTTAGGCGGGTGACATACGACCGGTCGCTATAGTCTGCCTCATCATAGCCTGTATGACAGATGGTTGCTCCTGAAAACGAATTGTTCTGACTGAGGCGGAAACCGTTGTCGCAGATGAACTGATACCACCAGAGCTGGGTGATATCTTGCACATCGTTGTTTTTTACATCAGACTGTGGGTACCAAACGGCATTGGTATCGGGTTGCACATAGCCTTTGAAGGTGCTGTAGGAATCTCCAAGGATGGCAACGGACGGTTTTGCCTGTGCCATCAGCGACGCTGCGCAACAGAGCATCGCGCCAACGAGTATTATCAGTTGTTTTGTTTTCATTATTATTGTTGTTTATGTCAGCATCTACAATAGCGTTACTGCCCGTTTCGGCAGCCGACAAATAAAAAAGCTCACTGAATATTCTTCAATGAGCTTTGTTTCAGCGGTGCGTACGAGACTCGAACTCGTGACCTCCTGCGTGACAGGCAGGCATTCTAACCAACTGAACTAACGCACCTTTGCTATGCGTTGAAAAGAGTGGCGGTGCGTACGAGACTCGAACTCGTGACCTCCTGCGTGACAGGCAGGCATTCTAACCAACTGAACTAACGCACCAGTCTTTTCTTGTTTAGCGGGTGCAAAGGTAGTGAGAATTTTTGAAACCACCAAACCTTTTTAAAGAAAAGTTATAAAATTCTTTGAAAAAAGCTGGCATCATGGTATTTTTCCCCGTCAAATAGCCAATCTTTGAGGGGCCTGCCTGCTATAAAACAGTATTTACGGAAGATTTGCAAGGCAGCTTCGTTGCGCTGGTCGATGATGACATAGAGCTGATGGAGATGCAGGATATGACGGGCATAATCGAGGACCTGTACCACGGCAGCTTCGGCATATCCCCGGCGCTGGTATTGGCGAAGTACCACCAGTCCGAGTTCGGCACGGAGGTGCTGTGGGTCGAAATTGGCAAGGTCGGCAAGTCCCACTACCTGGTGTTCGCTGTTTTCTATGACCAGCCGCACCTGCCGATCGACATAGATATCATTACTGGCATGAACGATGTAGTCGCGGAGTGAATAGCGGGAATACGGCACATTGGAGGTTCCCATGTCCCACAGGGAACGATCGTTCTCGATGGTATAGAGCACTTCAAGGTCTTCGGGTTCCATGGCACGGAGGGTGATAACGGGTAATTGTTTCATGTGAGTAAGTCTTGAGGGGTGATAATGGTTTTGACGCGTGTTCTGACCAGTCGTGAGGGCAGGATGCCTATCATGGCCAACAATGCACGAATCCAGATGGCGAGTTCCACGAGTTTTCTGATGCAGAAATTGGTCTGTGCATGATGTTTCCGATAATATATGATCATGGCTTTATAGAACACACGGACGTAACTGACGGTGGTCTTGTCGCTGCATCCTCCCTTATAGTGTACGATCTTACAGGGCAGATAGCAGTTGTGCCACCCTGCATCGAGGAGGCGACAGGAGAGGTCGATATCTTCGCCGTACATGAAGAAATCTTCGTCGAGCAGTCCCACCTGGTCGAGTGCCTTCCGGCGCAACATGGCGAAGGCTCCGCTGATCACATCGATCTCCGCCGGTTCTGACCATGACAGCCAACTCATGTAATAGCGTGCGAAGCGGTGGCTGTTGGGAAAGAGGCGTGCCAGTCCACACATCTTATACAGAGCGACAAGGGCTGTGGGGCGTCCTCGCCGTGATTCCGGTGCGCGTGTTCCGTCAGCATTGAGCATCTGGACTCCTGCTGCTCCCACCTGCGGATGCTGTTCCATGAAATCGACGGTCTGACGGAGTGTATTGGCGCCCACCACGGTATCGGGATTGAGGAGCAGCACATAGGGGCTGTGGCTCAACCGTATGCCGATGTTGTTGGCTTTTGCGAAACCTATATTTCCCCCACTCTCCACCACCTGCACCTGCGGGAAATGGGCCTTGAGGTCTTCGACGGTGCCGTCGGACGACTGGTTATCGACGACGATGATTTCTCCGTCAATACCTTTCATCGCCTGTTCTACGCTACGGATACAGGGTCCGAGATACTGGCGTGCATTATAGCTTACGATGACGACAGAGAGTTTTTTCATTCCGTTTCGCTTTTGCTTGTCTCTGCCTCACAGCGTTTTTGCGAGGGATAGACGAATACCATTGCCAACAGTGAGATGATGGCGAGATAGAAATAGGATGCCTTATCGAAGAGTCCGTAACATACCGCATCGATGGCAAATACCGACTGGAGCAGCAACTGGCGTGTCCATGCCCAACGGGCATACTTCTCGGGCAACTTGCGGCGTACGGACTGGCAATACATGAGTCGTAAGGCAAGGGGTACGAATGCGATAGTGAGGCATACTGCTACCATATCGACTACATATTCCACGACAGGATTGGAGATCACCTGCAGAGTTGCGCAGCAATCGGTGGTGCGCAGCAGTACGGTGATTAGCAGGGTAAGTGTCAGGATGGTCCAGAAGGTCATCATCAGCCGGTGTTGCAGATAGGATATTGTCTTAGCCATTTCGTTTGTTGTTTATTCGTTTGCTATATGCTACAGAGATTATTACCGTTTCTTATAGATATAAATAATTTGTAGCGGTCATTTGCCCTCAAACGGCGTGCGGTTGACGATAGACCTTCCGAGGGTCACCTCATCGGTATACTCCAGTTCGTTGCCTACAGACACACCCCGTGCGATGATAGAGATGCTGACATCATAGGGAGCGAGTTTGCGGAAGATATAGAAATTGGTGGTGTCACCTTCCATGGTCGGGCTGAGTGCGAGAATTACCTCCCTGACTCCCCCTTCTTCCACCCGCTTGACCAACGAATCGATTTCAAGGTCGGAGGGTCCAATGCCGTCCATGGGTGAGATGACTCCGCCCAACACATGATACAATCCCTGATACTGCTGAGTGTTTTCCACCGCCATGACATCCTGGATGTTCTCCACGACACAGACCGTAGTGGCGTCGCGCCTTGGGTCTGCACAGATGGGGCATCGCTCAGCATCTGAGATGTTGTGACAGGTTTTGCAATAGCAGACATCGTGCTTCAGGCGACTGACGGCCTCCACAAAAGCCTGTACGTCCTGATCTTCTTGTCGCAACAGATGAAGCACGAGGCGAAGTGCTGTCTTACGGCCCACGCCAGGGAGTTTGGAAAACTCCTGCACGGCTCTTTCGAGCAACTGCGACGGATATTGCTGACTGATCATTTCTTTGGTATTATTTTCCCGATTCGTTTATTTCCTCGATTCGTCTTTTATCTCTGAAAGTTCAAGCCACCGCATCGACTTCTCATCGAGTTCGCTTTGAAGCACTGGCAGGCGCTTGCTCTTCTCGGTGAGTTCATCGACAGACAGCGTACCGCTGCATAGGGCATCTTCTATCAGGTGCTGTTCCTCTTCGAGTTGTGCGATTTCCTTTTCGAGTTTCTCAAACTCCAACCGCTCTTTGTAAGTCATTCGCCGCCGGTCATCATGCCGGTAGGACTTGGCAGTCTTTCCCCTCGGTTCCTTGTTATCCTTGACCGTTGCCGCTTCTTCCATGGCGAGCCACTGGCGGTACTGGCTGTAGTTGCCGGGGAAGTCTTTAACCTCGCCCTGTCCCTTGAAAACCAGGAGATGATCGACCACCTTATCCATGAAATAGCGGTCGTGGCTGACGACAATCACGCAACCGGGGAAATCCTGTAGATACTCTTCGAGGATCTGCATGGTCACAATATCGAGATCGTTGGTGGGCTCGTCGAGTACCAGGAAGTTGGGATTCTTCATCAGCACGGTACAGAGGTAGAGTTTGCGTCGCTCGCCACCGCTCAACTTATACACGTAGTTGTGCTGCTGTTCGGGTGTAAACAGGAAATACTGCAAGAGCTGGGACGGTGTCAGGCGCTTTCCGCTACCCAGGTCAACATAATCGGCAATGGCAGTGATGACATCGATGACCTTCATCTGTTCGTCAAACTGCAAGCCTTCCTGCGAGAAATAGCCAAAGCGCACCGTTTCGCCGATGACGATACGTCCTTCGTCAGGTTGCACCTGAGACAGTAGCATTTTGATGAAGGTGGATTTTCCCGTGCCGTTGTTGCCCACAATACCCATCTTCTCGAAGCGTGAGAAGTTATAGTAGAAATCCTTGAGGATGACCACATCGTCAAAGCGCTTGGAGATGTACTGACACTCAAAGATCTTACTGCCGATATATACATTGCTCGCCTTGAGGCGGAGCTGGCGCTCTTCCATGCGCTGCTTAGCCACCTTCTCCAACTCATAGAAAGCCTCTTCGCGGTAGCGTGCCTTATGGCCTCGCGCCTGTGGCATTCTGCGCATCCATTCCAGTTCGGTGCGATAGAGATTGTTGGCACGGGCAATTTCTGCGCGTCTCGCATCAATACGCTCCTGTCGCTTTTCGAGGTAATAGGCGTAGTTGCCACGATAGGTATAGACCGTACGGTCGTCGAGTTCGAGGATGACCGAACAGACGCGGTCCAGGAAGAATCGGTCGTGGGTGACCATGAGCAAGGTGCGGTTGCCTCGCGAGAGGTAGCCTTCGAGCCATTCTATCATCTCCAGGTCGAGATGGTTGGTGGGTTCGTCGAGAATCAGCAGATCAGGTTCGGTGAGCAGCACGTTGGCGAGTGCGACACGTTTCTGCTGTCCGCCACTCAACTGCCGCATGGGTTGGTTGAGGTCGCGAATCTTCAACTGCGTCAACACCTGTTTGGCTTTCAACACCTTATCGGGATCGCCCTGGTGGTTGAAGCAGGCATCGAGCACACTCTCGTCAGGGTCGAACCGTGGAGACTGTTCCAGGAATCCAACCCTCAGGTCGCGACGGAAGACGATGTCGCCGCTGTCGCATCCCTCTTTGCCCGCAAGGACAGCGAGAAGTGTGGATTTTCCCGTACCGTTCTTGGCAACGAGTCCCACGCGTTGTCCTTCGGCTATGGAGAAACTGATGTTGTCGAACAGCTGAAGTGCTCCAAACGATTTGGAGAGGTTTTGCACATCAACATACGGAGTGTCCTTCGCCATACTATCCCTTCAGTTGTTGATTGATACTATCAATATAATCCAGGAGTTCGTCCCTACCCTGCCGACTTTCGGAGGATGTCAGGAACATCGGCGGGAGTTCCTCCCATGTTTTCTGCAACTTCTTCTTATAATTGGCAATATTCTGACTGGCCTTGCCTCCGCTCAACTTATCGGTTTTGGTAAACACGATGGCGAAAGGCACTCCTGACTGTCCGAGCCAATCAATAAACTCCAGGTCTATCGCCTGCGGTTCGTGTCGCGAATCCACCAATACAAAGACATTGACCATCTGCTCCCGTTGCAGAATATATCCTCTGATCATCTGATCGAGTTTTGCCACCTCTTTCTTGGAGCGCTTCGCATAGCCGTAGCCCGGCAGATCGACGAGATACCACTCTTTGTTGATGATGAAATGGTTGATAAGCAAGGTCTTGCCAGGTGTTGCTGAAGTCTTTGCTAACTTGCGTCGGTTGGTCAGCATATTGATCAGGCTCGACTTGCCCACATTGGACCTGCCGATGAAGGCATATTCTGGTTTTGTGTCGTTGGGACACATGCTTACCATTGGTGCGCTCAAACTAAATTCAGCACTTTTTATATCCATGCAATAAAATCTTGTCGGTATGTTATATTACTGAAACCAGCGGATTACACTTCGTAAGGCAACCCGCCAGTCTATACTGGGTTCACAAAGGTAACAGCGGTTTAGTCTTCTTCTGGAGAAATCAACTTATAACCCTTGCCGTGAATGTTGATGATTTCTATCTGCGGATCGTCTTTCAAGTGTTTACGCAACTTGGTGATATAAACGTCCATAGAGCGTGCATTGAAATAGTTGTCGTCAATCCAGATGGTCTTCAATGCGAAATCACGCTGCAGAATCTCGTTGGCATGGCTGCAAAGCAAGCCCAGAAGATCGTTCTCCTTCGTAGTCAGCTTAGACACCTTGTCGCCGATGGTCAAGGTCTGCTTCTGGGTGTCGAACACAAACTTACCGATGTGATAGACCGAACTCTCCTTGCTTTTCTTGCCACGTACACGGCGCAGGATGGCCTCGATACGTGAAACGAGTTCCTCCATGGAGAAAGGCTTGGTAATATAATCGTCTGCACCGATTTTGAAACCTTGCAGGATGTCCTCTTTGAGGGTCTTTGCAGTAAGGAAGATGATGGGGATCTCTGCGTTGGCACTACGGATTTCCTGTGCCAAAGTAAAACCGTCTTTCTTCGGCATCATGACATCGAGTACACAAATATCGAATTTGGTCTTAAGGAAAGCTTTGTAGCCTACCTCTCCATCGGGGCAAAGTTCTGCCTGGTAACCTTTAGCTGCCAGATACTCACGCAAAAGCATTCCGAGGTTTTCATCGTCTTCGCAAAGAAGAATTTTCAGTTTGTCGTCCATAATCATGAATGTTTAGATGTTATTATTCTATTTTTGTTTATTCTTATTTATTGTTCGTGGAGCACGGGGAGGGAGATGGTAAACTTAGTACCCTTGCCCAGTTCGCTCTCACATTTGATTTCACCTTGATGCAGGTCGATGACCTTCTTGACATACGCCAGTCCCAAACCGAAGCCTTTCACATCGTGTTTGTTGCCCGTATGCACGCGGTAGAACTTCTCAAAAACTTTTTTGATATTCTCGCGCTTGATGCCCTGTCCGTTGTCGCGTATGGAGAGGTACAGACGGTCGTTATCGTTCCATGTGCGGATGAAGATATTGATCGGCTCTTCGGGTTTGCGGTATTTCACGGCATTATCCATCAGGTTGGTAATGGCATTCTGGAAATGCAGTTCATCCACATAGATGGCTGAATCCACCGCTTCTATCTCGGTAAATATCTTTCCTCCTGTATGTTCCACTCGCAATGAGAAGGTAGAGGCGATATTCTCAACCATCTCGTTGAGGTCGAGTTCTTTCTTCTTGAACACGATGCTCTTCTTGTCGAACATCGACATCTGCAATACTTTTTCTACCAAAAAACGCAAGCGTTTCGACTCATCGGCAATCACCCCACCGAGATGTTTGGTCATGGCTTCTGTCTTGGTCACGGTATTGTCGTTCATCATCTGCGCAGCCAGTGAGATGGAAGCAATAGGTGTCTTCAACTCATGGGTCATATTGTTGATGAAATCGTTTTTGATTTCAGTATAGCGTTTCTGTCGGAAGATCACCACCACGGTAAAGATAAAGGTGATGAGCAATACGATGGTAAAGATGATGGACGGGATCATGAAGCGCACCGATGAAAAGATGTAGCTGTTCATCTCAGGGAAGTGGATTCTCACCAGGCCCATCTTCGACTGCGGGTCGTTGCGGAAGAGCAACTGCGAATAGTTGTACTCTTCTCCCTCGTCAGTATAGTCAGGACAGCGATAGACCTCACGGCCGTCGGTGGTAGAGACGGTGAAATGATAGGGAATATTCACTCCGTTGTTGAGGAGCTCGGCACGGATGTCCTGGTCGAGCATCTTGAAATTCACACGTTCCTTGAGGGATTTGTCGCTGGCGGTATAAAGGATATTATAGACCACCTCGTCCAACAGTGCTTTTTGATAAACATAGCGCTTGCGCACAATCTCCTGCATGGATTTGGCAGCTTCGGAGATGGAACTCTTGTCTTTGCGGATGATCATGCCTTTGGGTACGCTAGCGGGTTTCATCTCAAACGATTTCATCTGGAAGGAAGAATAGACTGTTCCGTCGTCGGTAGCTACCGAGAACTGATGTGAGTGCTTGATGGTTCCGTCCAGTCCATCGACCATCACCGAATCCTGTCGGAATGCCCGGCGCTCGGTCTCGTTGACATCCTTTTCCAAATACCTCAGCGTCTCGTTCATCTCTAAGTTGCGCGAGGCTTGGTAGAGACTTCGGTTGACACTCTCGTCAAACTGCTCCTTCTTCATCTTGATCATCTCTTCTGCATAAGAGAACTGAAGGAAGAGCAGCACCAGGAACGAGAGTCCCATGATAATGGCTATTGCCCAGATTGTGGATTTCTTCATGTCTGCAAAGTTAGCGATATTACAAACATGGGGGTACTTATTCGTTAATTATCTTCGTTAATTTTAACAATATTAACATAAATACCGATTTTTAGTATCACATTTGCAACTAAGCACAATCAGTCCTTAGGTCATCGGTGTGTTTAATCACCTTTTTCCCTAAGGACCGATTGAGATTAAAAGTTCCAACCGAAATCGATTCCGAGTTGGAAGGGGTTACCACGCTGTGCAAAATACAGCGATTCTCCCGTCGCTTTGCTTTGGAATGCGAAGGTATTGTAATGGGTATTGGTGAGATTGCGAGCCCAAAGATTGACATGACAGCATTCCAGTTGCACGCCGATATGAGCCCCCAGCAGCGCATAGACTTGCTGTTGGTAAGTATTCATTTCATCCCAATAGATGCTGCCGAGTCCGTTGAGGTCGGCTCCGAAGATGATGGCCTTAAAATTGTCGTGATGAAGGTCAACACGATAGTCTGCAAGCAATGAGAAGGAATGTTCGGGAACAAAAGGCACGCGTTTGCCGCAATAGTCAACAGCTTCGCCTGTCGCATTATCATTGGTGGTGTAATCTTTGAACGCGGCATGGGTATAGGCATAAGTGGCAGCCCAAGACAAATGGTCGGACAGCGCCTGACCGCGTACTGCCAGTTCGAGTCCACAACTGTAACTGCGTCCTGCATTGACCATTTTTCGTCCATAGCCATAATCGCTGCTAAACACAGAGAGTTGTTGGTTGCGAATCTGCATGTAGTATGCAGCTAAATCAGCCTGAACGGTGTTACCAAAGAGATTGAGGTGGGCACCTGCCTCGTAGTTCCAACTCTCCTCTGGTTTGAAGCGGATGCCTTCGAGCAACGTGGCATATTCCTCATCAGTATGGCTGATATTGACCTCAATATCCTTGCGTGCCTCCATGGCTTGTTGCAAAGCAACGCGCAGATTGTTCTGCACATCGGTCTGAATAATGTCGCTAAAGAGTTGGATATTAAATCCTCCACTACGATAACCTTTTGTCACAGTGGTATATATATTACTTCCGTTAGACCATCGATAGAGCAGTCCGAACTTAGGCAACAGCTGTTGAAACGAGGAATGTTCCTGATTGACAAATGGAGAAACCATCTTGACTTTCGCTGCCGAACCCATGATACTGAAGTCCATGTTGGCCTGTCCGCTCGTATCATAGGAAATACTGTTGCGGCTGTAATCGTATCGCAAACCGACGGTAGCGGTGAGGTGTTCGGCTATTTCAATATTCGACTCATGGAAAATGCCGATATTGGACTGTGGAGTATGGAAAGAACTCGGCACCCACAATCCCATGTTTACACGGACACCTCCTAATCGCTCAATCATGGCGGCGGCAGCCGTTTCGCCCATGCGGTCAGCCAGCGAACGGAAGATCTGTCCGTAAATCATGTTGCCGATTCTACTGCCCATCTGCTGACTGAATGCCTGTCCGAAGGTGTTGGGGGCTGTGGTCTTCAACCATTCATGGGCAAGAAACATACCATTAGTCCAGTGCCAACGGCTCTTATTGGCGCTCTTTATGGTAAACTCCTGACTGAGCGAATTGCTCAACTGACGCTGATCGACCTTGAAGAAGTCGGAAGGCGAATAGTCGGCATCCATCAGCAGACGGTCGCGCAAGAACTGCCAGGAAGTGGTGCTTTGCATGATGAATCCTGCTCCTGAGTATTGGATATGGAGTCCGTTGGTCAACAGATTGCGCTGATAGCAACTTTGCTCGTTCTGACTAGGATCATCTACGCGGTTGTTGTCCAGATGGAGCACGCCATAAGGGTTGGCGTTCTGGCGAACATACTGGTAGTCACTAATGAAATCAATGTTCCAATGCGCTGACGGACGAAGCATCAGGCGGAAACGACCGCCAGCCTCATCCATCTTATCGGCAGAACGGTCGGTCTGCGTGTTACGATAGAATCCGTTTGTGCCTTGATAGAACCCTGCCAACGAGAAAGCTGCTTTGGAGCTTAACTGTTGGGAGTGTGCCACTTCCACATTACGATAGAAGGCGGTTCCCAATCCCAGTTTCAATGCCGTACCCTGATGGCTAAAAGGTGATTTAGAGTAGATTCTTACCAGTCCGCCATCTGCATTCATTCCATAGAGCGTACCCTGGGGACCACGCAACACGTCAACGCGGTCGGTCTGGTAAAGATGGGTGTTGAACGCTGTTTTGTTGGACAGAGGGATGTTGTCAACATACACACCCATTGACGGACTGTTGACGCGGGAGCCGATGCCACGCACGTAAATAGAGGATGTAAAACGTGAACCATACGCAGGCATGGCAAGCGAAGGAACAAAAGCAGAGACGTCTCGAATATCTCCCATTCCATGGTCAACAAGTTGGTCGTGACCTATTACCGTTGAAGCCAAAGGCTGCTGGCGCAACCGATAGGTATCTTTGGGCTGCGAAACCACAACGACTTCGTCAAGGTCATAAACGCGCGAAGAGTCGGATGGTATATTCAAAGACTCAGCCTTGCTTACTGCAGGCCATAGCAATAAAATAATAAATAACGATTTGTTTCTCATAACGGCTGCAAAGTTACGTTATTTTCTCTGCCTGTCCTATCCACATTTATATGGAAAATTGCATTTTCCTCTTCTGCATTCACTTTCTGCAGTGTCGGGCAGAGGCGTTTCCACTCACATTTCTATGCTATCAAGCAGTTTGGATGCCAACGACAAAGAACATCGTTTCTTCGGCCAAGTGACAGCTATGATTTTCCTCAAAAACAGCACATAATTCAAGAAAAAAACGTAACTTTACGCTCAATAACTTCAAACTGGACCGTATTTTTAGTTTCCAACCTATAATCTTATTCTTTTGAAAAGGCCTGCATGAAACAACAGATTTATAATTTGGAAGAGTTTGCCACTTAATATCATCTTCAGGATATATTTGGAGCTTATGTGGCATATTTCACCATAAACAGAAAAGACAATGAAAACGATGCTGATTTCAAAGTCAGAATCGCTTTCACTCAGAAAACAAGAAGAAATTATCATTTTTCTTTGGTTTTTCACTTACTTCTTTGTACCTTTGCAGCCGAAAAGTTGGTTCCGTAGCTCAGTTGGATTAGAGCAACGCCCTTCTAAGGCGTGGGTCTAGGGTTCGAATCCCTACGGAATCACTTCAAAAAAGAGAATCAGCAATGGTTCTCTTTTTTGTATTTAATAGGTAGTAAAAAACATACAAATACAGTACACCTTCTAAGCTGTCAATAAAATCAAACTAAAATTAGAATCATTAAGACGCCACGTAGGCACGTATTGAACATTTACTCAGACAACAATGCTTATGCCAACCTGTTCAAGACAGACTTTGGTTAAAGGCCATGCTTTTCTGGTTAAACCGGCGTATTACCTCAAGTCGCTTTATGGGGTAAGGGGATTTTGTGTTTAAAAAGTTACTATTATGCACGGAATATGTACAATAAAAGAATTTTTGTCGTTTTACAAGCAAAATCACACTAAACCCTATTGGTTGCGGATTTGAGAAAGAATATACGGAAAGACTTTGTCTGCTAATTTAAGGAATATTGTTTTTATATATGTATAACAGATGTTTTTGTGCCAATAGCAATATCATTGTCTTCTTTTTATGATCTGTATTAACGGACTGTCATGTGAAAACAACCCTGTTTCACTTCGTATTTGATGTAACACCGGTCTTGTTCACGTATATCGCGAAGCACTTGTGTTAAGACCCATTTCAAAGTATCGTTGCGAACAGGACGCATCACGGGATGATAACGGTTGTAACAAACATCGAACGTAGTGCCGAAAAGATGGCAGCTGCGCTCGGTGGCATTGCCATTACGGCGACGCAATTTATCAACATCTTCCTCACTACGCAATACGCTGGTTACAATCAGTTGATTGATGGGTATTCCCTTGACATAAAGACTATCATAGAAAGCCTGACCTATGTCTTGCAGCAATACTGCCGCACGAGGCACAAGATAAGGCAGGGAACTCCGGAGATGATCTACATGATAATAAGGACTTGAGGCAATATAAACCAACTCCTTTTTACGTGCTTCCGCATCAGCACGATTGGCAACAGGACGAACACCCAGGCGCTCAGCAGCGGCAAGTTGCACTTGCTGGCTATCGGGAAAGGTCGTCTTGTAAGGAGGCACATAACCAATCTTGTGAGGTTTTTCTCCTATCTCCGCCACGACAGCCGGAACATTCTGAACAGTATCTGTCACGACAGCCTCGTTGGTTTCAGTAGAATCACAACAGCCCAACAAAGGCTCTTTAATCACGGCCAATGCCACTACAACGGCATAGAAGACGGTGACATATTTTCTTTTTGATATTTTCATTTTTATGAGTTACCGTTTCTAAAACAAACTACCAATTTGATAGACTAACATGCTGACAATCCATGCTATTGCCGTGGTGTAGAAGGCAGAGAAAGCAGCCCAAGACCACGATCCTGTTTCGTTGCGTATGGCAATGACCGTAGCTATACAGGGGAAATACAATAATACAAACAGCAGATAGCTGAAGGCAGCAAGCGGTGTGATGCCATCGGCAAGCATCTGATTGCGCAAGCGGCTATATTTGGCAGTATCGTCGCTGAACGAGTCATCATCGCCAAACGAGTCGTCGCCACTGTAAATAACACCTATTGTAGAAGCCACGATTTCCTTTGCACCCACACCGGCAATGAGGCTGACATCGAGTTTCCAGTTGAAACCTTGCAGCTCGAAAACCGGTTCTACGGCCTTACCTATACTGCCAATATAGGATTGCTCCTTTTGTTGGACAGGTGATAATGATTCATCGTGGGGGAAATAACCTAACGCCCAGACGACGATGGAAGCCACGAGAATGATACCACTCATCTTCTTGAGATACTCTTTACCTTTCTCCCACGTATGTCTGCCAATGGCTTTGGGAGTTGGCCAGCGGTAAGGAGGCAATTCCATCACAAAAGGAGTATCTTCGCCCTTGACAACAAATGACGAGAACACCTTGCTGACTATGATTGCCACAATCACACCAATGACATACAGCATGATCATCACCCATGAACGGTATTGGGCAGCAAAAAACGTTCCTATGATCATAATATAAATAGGTAGGCGCGCCGAGCACGACATGAAAGGCAAGATAAGCATCGTGATAAGACGAGAGCGCCGACTCTCTATGGTGCGCGTAGCCATGATGGCAGGAACATTACAACCAAATCCCATGATAAGAGGGATGAACGATTTACCATGCAGCCCCATCTTATGCATCAACTTATCCATAATAAAAGCTGCACGTGCCATATAGCCGCTATCTTCCATCAGCGAGATGAAAAAATAGAGAATCAATATCTGAGGCAAGAAAACAATAACTGCTCCTACTCCACCAATCACGCCATCAACAAGCATGGAACGCAAGGGACCTTCGGGCATCAGCGCAGAAGCCTGTTCGCCCAACCATGAAACGGCAGACTCTATCCAGTCCATCGGGTACTGGCCCAACGAGAAAGTGGTCTGGAACATCACATAGAGAATCAAAAAGAAGATGGGAAAGCCCAGATATTTATTGGAAAGCACATCATCTATAAAATGCGTCATGCGGTAAGTATCTTCCTTGGTGCCTTGCCGAAAGCCCGCTTCTGTCAGAGCGCCATGAATAAAACCATACTTCGCATCCATAATGGCAGTTTCAGAGTCAGTCTTTTTCTCCCCTTTCACACGAAGTTCTGCTGCGTCACGCGCTGCCATAATCTCTTTGGCATTCTCCATCTTCGCCACATAAGCCTCTGCCCGGTCATCATGCTCAAGAAGTTTGATGGCCATATAGCGAGTTGAAAAAAGCGTGCGAACCACCTCGTTGCGCTTCAGGTACTGTTGGATATGGGCAATACCGGACTCTATCTCGTGACCATGGTTGATGTGAATATGGCGAACAGACGCGTTGCAGTCTTCAAATACGCTGATGACCTCACGAAACAGCTCCTGGACTCCCCGACCCGATTTGAATGACGTACAAACAAAAGGCACACCAAAAAGCGTTGACAGCGTTTGAGTGTCTAACGTGTCTCCTCGGCGTTCAAACTCATCATACATATTGAGTGCGCAAACCATTCTGACGTTCATGTCAACAAGTTGAGTTGTCAGATAAAGATTACGCTCGAGATTGGAAGAGTCTATCACGTTGATGACAACATCGGGATGACGTTTCATCAGATGCTCACGCACGTAGAGTTCCTCCGGACTGTAACAGGAGAGCGAATAGGTGCCGGGAAGATCCGTAAGATTAAAGACAAACCCGTCGCACGTCGCACGAGCCTCGCTGGCATCAACCGTCACACCACTGTAATTACCCACATGCCCGTGAGCACCACTGGCGAAATTGAAAAGCGACGTCTTACCACAGTTCGGATTACCTATCAGAGCCACATTGATGGTATTGCCAACATGTGCTGGCAAAGATTGGTCGCAAGTGTCTTGAACTGTATCTGTCATGGTTCCATGATTCACAACGGGTTGCTGATGGGATGGGTCAGTATCCACCACAATCATCTCAGCCTCTTGCCTACGCAGACTGATTTCATAGCCCATTACCTTATATTTGACAGGGTCCTGCAATGGTGCATTAAGCAAAACCTCTACATCTTTTCCTCTGACAAATCCCATCTCTACGATGCGTTTTCGGAAGCTGCCATGGCCTTGTACCGTCACTATCGTGGCATGTTGCCCCGTTTTCAGATCGGATAGTTTCATTTGCTATACTTTAAAAATACGAGTGCAAAATTAGTAAATTATCTGCAAATAAGGCAAAAACCATACTATAAATCATCAAAAATAGGTATTCCTAAATGAAATGGATTCTAAAGTTTTTACAAGGGAATAGATACCAAACTCATAAATACATGTCGTGGGGATAGTCCACGAAAGGAAAAACCTCGAAGTCATCCCGAATACATCCCGAAGCCGAGAACGAGTCATCAACTCCTATTCTTTTCAACTTATGAATGAGAAACAAGCACTTTTTTCTCCGCAAACCTTTACGCAGAAAAATGGGACATAAATAAATATTTTTTTTGCAGTTTCGCAATTAGTTCGTAACTTTGCCCTACATTTAAAAACAATCTATAAAATATTAAGAAATGAAACCGTTAAACAAACATTTCGCACCTAAGAGTGTGATGCCTGAAAAGGTGATTCAGTTTGGTGAAGGAAACTTCCTTCGTGCTTTTGTTGATTGGATTATCTGGAACATGGACCAGAAAACCGATTTCAATGGTAGCGTAGTTGTAGTACAGCCTATAGAAAGAGGTATGGCAGACTGGCTTAACGGACAAGACTGTCTTTACCACGTTAATCTTCAGGGTCGTGAAAACGGAAAGCCCGTCAATACGCTTGAGCGAATCGATGTGATCAGTCGCGCTTTGAATCCTTATTCACAGAACGATGCATTCATGGCATTGGCAGACCAGCCTGAGATGCGTTTCGTCATTAGCAACACCACAGAAGCCGGTATTGCTTTTGACCCTGCTTGCAAGTTGGATGATAAACCTGCATCTTCATATCCTGGCAAACTCGTACAGTTGCTTTATCGCCGTTATCAGACTTTCAACGGAGATCCCACTAAAGGACTTATCATCTTCCCTTGTGAATTGATTTTCCTCAACGGACACGTACTGAAGGATTGCATCTATAAATACATCGAACTGTGGCAGTTGGGTGATGCTTTCAAGAAATGGTTTGAAGAAGCTTGTGGCGTTTATGCCACTCTCGTGGATCGTATCGTTCCAGGATTCCCACGCAAGGAAATTGCTGAGATTCAGGAAAAGATTTCTTACCGCGACAACCTTGTTGTACAGGCAGAGACATTCCACCTCTGGGTGATAGAAGCTCCTAAGGAAGTAGCTAATGAGTTCCCCGCAGACAAAGCTGGTCTCCATGTGCTCTTCGTTCCTTCGGAGGAACCTTACCACAAGCGCAAGGTGACATTGCTCAACGGCCCACACACCGTACTCTCTCCTGTGGCATACCTCAGCGGCGTTAATATTGTACGCGATGCTTGCAACCATGAGGTCATCGGTAAATACATCCACAAAGTGCAGTTTGACGAACTGATGCAAACACTCGATTTGCCTATTGAAGAGCTTGAGAAGTTTGCAAGCGATGTTTTGGAGCGTTTCGACAATCCATACGTTGACCATCAGGTGACCAGCATCATGCTCAACTCATTCCCCAAATTCTGTGCACGCGATCTGCCCGGAGTAAAGACATATCTCGAGCGCAAGGGCGAACTGCCTAAGGGATTGGTATTCGGTTTGGCTGCCATCATCACCTACTACAAAGGTGGCAAGCGTGCTGACGGTGCAGAAATCGTTCCTAACGACGACCAGAAGATTATGGATTTGCTCAAGGATCTGTGGGCAACTGGTGACACCCAGAAGGTTGCAGACGGAGTACTCGGTGCCGAGTTCATCTGGGGAGAAGACCTCAACAAGATCAGCAATCTCAACGGAATGGTTAAACTCTTCCTTGACCTGATTCAAGACAAGGGTATGCTCGAGGCTGTTAAAACTATTCTTTAAGACATAAGGAATTCTCAAAGGAAAAAAGATATGTTTTCATTACTAAAAGGCTACACCTGTTTGGGTGTAGCCTTTTCTTATTCGGAAAATTTTTATAGCACGCTTATCGCCTTGAAAGAATAACGTAGATGACAACAGGTGCTCCTATCAAGGGCGTAATGGCATTAAGAGGTATTATCCCACCCTCACCAGGTAATACCGTCAATATATTGCAAAGCAAAGCCACAGCACTTCCTGTCAGAATTGTAGCAGGAAGAAGAACCCGATGATTGTCTGTTCCCAACACCAATCTCGCAATATGCGGTACTGCCAAACCGATAAATGCCACGGGACCGCAAAAAGCCGTGATTACAGCAGTAAGGACACCTGTTACCAGCAACAGCCAGTTGCGTACACGTATAATGTTTACGCCAAGGTTTTCAGCATAGCGATCTCCCAAGACCAAGGCATTGAGAGGCTTGACAAGAGCTAAAGAAACAGCCAAGGTTATCAAAGTTATCACACTAAAAGTAGGAAGCATTTTCAGCGAAACACCTCCAAAAGATCCCATTCCCCATACCATATACGATTTCACCCCTTCATCTGTTGCAAAAAAATTGAGCAAGGAAATGGCAGAACCAGCCATATATCCTATCATTATGCCAACAATCAGCAACATCACATGACTTCGCACCAATGTAGAAAAGAAAAAGATCAACGCCATGACACCCATAGCACCTGCAAATGCAGCAAGAAGAACAGCCATGAAACCGCCAATGCTGACAGTTCCAGCCGAAACGCTTCCACCGAAAAACAACATCACCAAGGCTACACCAAGGCCTGCACCACTATTAACACCAAAAATGCTGGGACCTGCCAACGGATTACGAAACGCCGTTTGCAAGATAAGTCCGCAAACAGCTAAAGAAGCACCACAAAGCATGGCAGTAACAGCCTGAGGGAGACGCGATTCAATCACGATATACTGCCAACTGGGCTTGACGGACTCTTCTCCAATCAGAATGCGAAATGTTTCGCTCACAGGAATCGAGACAGAACCAATCAATAGGCTCACCACAAAAAACAAGAGCACCATGATGCCAAGCATGATGCATGAAATGTAGCCTTTGTTCATTTTGTATTTTCGAAATAGCGTAAGTGTTTTGATTGGATCAAATTCGGATGAAGTATCTGGATGATGTCAGAAAGCAATAGGTCAGGACGAAATGGAGTTTCTTCATAAAAAGATGTCTTCTCTACATTACATCCATAAACTTCATTCTGACGAAATGCTTTCAGCATCTTATAACCGTCGCGCTCCCCTAAGAGATCTGCCTTCGTATAGGTATGGTCACTACTATAACGGAACAGCCAGACGTCAGCTTCGCCAGCTCGTTCTAAAACATTCTCAAAGGGCAGAGCCAGACTTCCTCCATGGGTATCGTTCTCCCAAGGGTAGTCACCACCCGCATCTTTAACCATCTGCCCAATGGTGCTGCGTCCACCGGGAACATGCCATACAGAACCTGTCATCTTGTCGAAAAGCACAGTACGGCGATGTCCTCCATGACGAGCCTTTGAAGCTTGTTGTTGAAGCATGTGGTAACAGCTATCTACACAAGCGAAAAGGCTGTCTGCCTCCTGTTCACGTCCAAGAAGCAATCCATAGAATCGCATCCATTCTGCACGTGCCAACGGAGAGTTTTCCATATACTCTGCACATTCTACAATAGGAATATTGATTTCCTCAACCTTTCCATAGCCACCGCTGTTTTCAAAAGGAGAAAGCATGATTATATCGGGCTTCACATCCATAATCTTCTCTACCATGGGTTGCATTCCACTACCGCAATCTGCTATTTTACCAGCTTTTACCCCTTGTTGGACAAATGGCAGTTTGATATATTTCAAATCAGCAACAGCCACTATCTTGTCCTGTGCTCCAAGCATACCGAGTAAAGAACAATGAACTGTGGTAAATACAGCAGAATGCTCTACGGGTGTACGGATAATGGTAGCCTGTGCAGGCAGTAATGCTTGATCTGGTAACTGTTCGTCTTTCGGAACCAATACATAGGTATGAAGAGTCTTCCCTGATTTCCAAGGATTACGGATTTGAGCCATCGTATATCCCTCATGACGCACAATAGTCAACAAAGAGGAATATTTTAAATGAAGCGTGTCGCCACCATCCTGCACTTCGGCCATTCGGCCTCCGCAGGATGACAGCAACACGGTCATCATTCCAAACAGGATGAACTGACGCATCTCTGTCTATTTAATATTTGATCACATTAGTGGTAACGTTGAAAGCAAAAGCGCAAGGACCTACACCTGCAGTAGCGCCCCACACTTTAGCATTCTTTGAAGCGGATACAAAAACGCCATGTTGTGAATATTCAACGTTGAACATGAAGATCTTGCTATTTGCCTTATAATCAGTTTTGTCAGTATCAGCATTCTTCACGTTAGAAGCAATGAACACGGTACCGACAACCGGATCAACACCAATACATGCAGGGATAATCTCGTTATTAGTATCTGTGTAGAAAGTAGATGTTCCCTGGCTTAAAAGATTATAGACCTGATAAGTAGTCTTGACTGGTTTATAAGAAGCGTCGAACTCAGTATAATAACCAAAGATATTGCTACCAATGCAATCCATGTCGTTGGCATCCATCAGACGTGTCACCTCGTTATTTTTGGCAGAAATCTTATATACACCAGACTTCTTATCGCCATAGTTTCCAAAATCAAGTACATACATATCGCCAGCAGCAGTCAAGACAATCTTCTGTGGATTGACAATATTATCATTCTTAATCAGACTTCCAGAACCTGTAGTCAGGTCGATAATAGAAATAGAAGGTTTGGTACATGCTGCATAATCAGAATTGCAGACATACAGTTTTTTATCTGCCACGCTGATGCCCTCTGGGAAAGAACCAGCCTCATAGATACCTTGTCGAGTGAATGTTGTGGTGTCAATTGCAACTACATATCCATTACCTTTAGTTGTAGCGTTCCAATTCTCATCATACGAAGATTCAGACTTGCCGTAGAATGAAATATACACCTTGTCGCCTGAAGCTGTAAGGTGACGAGGTTTGAGACAACCCTCACCAAAAGTCACATTGGTCTTGATCTGTCTGAGAGACTTCAATGTCTTGGCATCAACCACTTCAAGAGTATTCTCACCAGTTACGGCAATATACATCTTACTACCATAAACCAAAGCATCATTAGGAGTACCACCTAAGGAACGACCATTCTGTGCTTGGAACTGCTTGTTGGCAACCTGATTAGAGGTATAATCGAGGTATGAAACGCTACCATCGATGTTGCTGCTCATGTTTCCACTACATACAAGGAATGCACCTTTTGTTACAGGAACAATGTATTCATGCTGTTCATTGTCGTTGTCATCACAGGCGGTAAACATAGCTGCTCCCATGAGCAGTACTGCCATACTTAATAAATGTTTTTTCATTTTGAATAAATAATTTAATTATAATTTGTAATTGATTGATATCATCCAACTTCTGCCGGGCATCGGATAATGAGCCACGATACAGTATTGTTTATTAAAGAGATTTTTAATGTCTCCACGAATTTCTACATGATGGTTTCCAAAATGGATTTGTTTATATGCTGTCAAGCCAAAATCAACATAGCCTTCTATCATTGTTGAAGGATAATGCTCGTTGTTAGGCCAACGGCTACTCATACCTGTCGCATGCAGTATTAAGTTTATCCAAGGATTCTCATAAGCAACAGAACCACTTGCTGTATGTTGAGGCATATAGGCAATCTGCTTATTGTAGTTGGGCGACTCAGGATTAGTTCGGTTTTGCACCTTTTGCAAACTATAACTTCCAGAGAGCATCAACCCATGAGCTTTATTGAACTGGTGTTCAACCTGCATTGTTGCGTCGATGCCTATACTGCGCACGTTACCGACATTGATACACGTCCAAACAAACATATTATATGGTACTGCTACTATCATGTCTTTCACCTTATTGATATAACTGTCAAACATAAACATTGCAGTAGTGTAACGTGAGAGATGAGGTGAGTATGTCACACCTATATTCCACTGGTCAGTTAATTCGGGATTCAATTCGGTACTGCCATAATGATAGTAGTAACTCTCATTAAAGGTGGGAGAACGAAAAATATTTTTGTAACTGGCACGCAGAAAGAGTTCCTCATCTTCAAGCAGTTTGTATGACAACGACAGCGATGGTGAGAGACGACGCATATTTCGTGCAGAATTTATTTGCACATCGGTACGATCTGTCTGTTCGACGTTCTTCTGACGGTTGATAAAAAGCGAATGCAACAGTTTTCCCGTCATGACCCAACGACCAGTTTGATATTTTACAGTAACGGACTGAAGAATACTATGGCGAAACGGATGTCCAATAATGGCGCGCCATGAACTGCCATTCAGATTGTTAAAAGAATAATCTGCAGAATAATCCATTGCCCAATGTTTCGTTGGGACAAACAGCAGGGCAGCAGAAGCATAATATTCCCGTTGCCAATAACTTGCATCGTTAACAGCGCCAGGCATTAGTTTGTCGTGATAGATAGATTCGTACCAATTTACTTTGGCAATGGTTTTCAACGCCCACGTATTTCCCCAACGTTTTTGGTACCCCGCCTGTACAAAGAAGTTGCGGTCATGAAGAGTCTCCCCACTTACGTTAGTATAATAATGGACGATACCAGGCAACTGACGTGAATTGTCATAATAGTAAATCTTACCTGTCAATCGATTTGTTGCATGAGGTTGCCATGAAAAGTTTAACTCGCCATGTCCGCTACTCATGAGACTGTTAGTACGACGATCTTTCGTCACAGTCTTTACATTTCTAATCTCATAAGGATAATCATTCTCGGCATAAATATATTCAGCTACAGCAGACACGGCAAAGGCCTTAGAAAAACTCTGTTCATATCGCAAATAGGGACTAACATATCCGAATGACCCCATCTTCAACTGAGAAGTTAAATGCGGTTTTCTTTCATCAGAAGGTAAAGGCAATGTCTGTATGTTGAGAACTGCTGATGATGCCGCCTGACGTGCAGGAATGAAAATATCATCATTATCACCAATTACCAACGATAACTTGGCGACATTATCAAGCGAATAACGAGAAAGGTCTATTTCGCCGCTCTGGCAATCACTAAGCATAACACCGTCATAACTTACACCGGTATGCTTTGCTCCAAAACCACGCACAGCCACGGTCTTCATGCCTCCTGCACCGCCATAGTCGCGTAGCGTAACGCCCGACATTCGATGAAGTGCGTCTGCCATATCTGTTACTCCCATAGTAAGCATGTCTTTTCGGTCCATCATTTGCAAAGGTGCTGTACTTGTGAGCATTCGCTTGCGCTGACTCTTAGTCACAGTCACTTCTTTCAATTGATGAACACGGCTTGTTATGGTGTCTGTCTGCGCCATTGCGCTTACAGAGACAAGCATTGCAATTATCGACAAATTGAATTTCTTCATATTTATAAACATCTCATCGCCTAGCCCAAGAGTACGATGAAAAATTTTGTTTATGCTTGGAATTGGTATTCTGACTTGTCAACCTGATCGCGAACGCCTTCCCGGTAACAAACCAGTGACTTTGTTGTTCACGTCGATATAGGGTTGTTTACAGCTGCCGGACAGTCGAGGATTTTCACCTCATTCCCTTCTATTCTCAATGCGTTTGCAAAATTACGAATTTGTAAGCGAAAAACAAAGAAGAATTATGTTTTTCTTTCTTTTGCCACAAATGCGACATCTGCTTTATCTGTCAGTTAAAGCTAATCAGACGTAGTAAGAATGCGATAAATGCGTTCCATGTCAACATGTTGTCTAACATGATCTGCCAACAAATCATATTGTTGGTTTTTATAGGTTTCATAGTCAAAGACAGACTGCTGTTGAGCATCTTTCAGATATGGTGACAATAAAACATCAACAATAGGTGCATTATCAAGTATTCCATGAATGTAGGTGCCCATGCAGCGATCATCAACGAAACATCCATCAGTTGTTTGGTTATTAAATAGATTCATCGACTGAGCATTGTCATCAAGTGTTGTCGTTCCCATGTGAATTTCATAACCGCGAAGCTTGACATTTTCATCTTTTACCAGCGTAGGACATTGGAATGTAACTTGTCGAGTAGTTTTTTCACCACCAATAACTGTCACGACAGGCAAAAGTCCCAACCCTGGCAATCGCTCGATTTCACCCTCGACATGATTCGGGTCTCGTACTTCCTTTCCCAAGATCTGATAGCCGCCACATATGCCTAGCACCGTAACGCCACGTTTTCGTGCTTCTACAACAGCTTTTGCCATTCCATTCTGACGTAACAGACAAAGATCATCTATCGTAGATTTGGATCCAGGAACGATGATGATATTTGCATCTTCAAGATCAGCAGGATTGTTGGTATAATAAAGATGCAGTCGTGAATCTTGTTCTAATGCATCAAAGTCTGTAAAATTGCTCATGTGGCGCAACAATACTACTGCAACATTTACCTTGCCTTTTACAGCCTGTCTCGACTTAACCTGCAGCGAGACACTATCCTCTTCTTCAATATGAATATCACGAAAATAAGGCAGGATACCGAGAACTGGTATTCCACATAGTTGCTCTATCATTTTCGCGCCTGATTCGAAGAGACTGATGTCTCCACGGAATTTATTGATAATAATACCTTTCATGTGACTTCGTTCTTCAGGTGTCATCAACATAATACTGCCATAAATACTAGCAAAAACGCCACCGCGGTCAATATCTGCAACAAGAATTACATTTGCATGGGCATAAAGAGCCATAGGCATATTGACAATATCTACCTCGCGCAAATTGATTTCAGAAACACTTCCTGCCCCTTCCATCACAATAGGATTGAAACGGGATGCCAAACGATTAAATGCTTCATGAGCAACATTACGAAAGCGATCTCGTCCTTCCTTTCGAAAATAGCTTCCAGCAGACTGATTGCTGTCAGGACGTCCCAACAAGACTACTTGCGATGTATGGTCAGACTGCGGTTTCAGCAAGATGGGATTCATATCGGCCTCACAAGGGATTCCTGCCGCTTCAGCTTGTACAGCCTGAGCGCGTCCTAATTCTAATCCATCGGGAGTGGCATACGAGTTGAGCGACATGTTTTGTGCTTTAAATGGAGCTGGGCGATATCCGTCTTGCCGAAATATTCTACAAAACGCAGCAGCTACAACACTCTTTCCAACATCACTTCCTGTTCCCACAAACATTAGTGGATTAAGTTTTTTCCTATGATTCGATTGTGAACTTATAGCCATTTGATAAATATTATAGTTTACATCTCAAAAACAAAGAAATATCAATTTTTTCTGTACTCAAAACAAAATCGATGCACATACAATTACCATCATAACAATCTCGACTCTTTGGTTAACACCAATGGCAATGATCATATCTTTCGTACTTAGTTGGCGATCACAGTCTCCGATATATGGTTTATAAAAACGTTGACCAAAATAATCATGAGATCCACCAAAACGACAATCAAGAATAGATGCTAATGCAGCTTCTGGATAGCCGCTATTAGGACTTGCATGCATTCTGCCATGTTTTGCTACAAAACGTAACCTGCTCCACCAACGATAAAAACTTGAAGTCAATATCATCATCAATGCTGTCAATCGAGCTGGTATGTAGTTGGCTACATCATCAATGCGTGCTGCCCAAGTTCCAAAACGAAGATAGCGTTCATTATGGTAACCTATCATAGAATCGAGAGTATTGACCATTTTATATGCCATCATTCCCGGCACGCCCAGTAGTACCAACCAAAAGAGTGGCGCCACGACACCATCGCTTAGGTTTTCTGACATGGTTTCTAATGCTGCCGAACGTACCTCCTGAGCTGTAAGATTAGCTGTGTCTCGCCCTACTATGCGAGCTACACGCTCACGTCCTTTGTGTAATGAAATATCAAGAGCGTAGAAAACTTGTCTAACTTCACGAATCAGTGTTGTTCCTGCCAAACAGTAAAACACAAGTATGGTTGTCACGGTCATCCATAGATAAACAGACACATCCAACGCTATTTTCAAAAGGTAATCGGTCAAGACAAAAGTCATTATAATAAGCACAACAGCCATTACCGCTCCCTTTGTCCGTTTCCAATGGCCTTTGTTTAATATTGTTTCGCACTTATGTATGATTTTACCAAACAGCACAACAGGATGCGGTAACCACATCGGGTCACCTAATATCTTATCCAACAGCCAAGCTACAAGAATTGGCAAAATGGAAATGGCCAAGATTGAACGCATTTGCTATTCTTAGTATTATAAATCAAGAAGCGTCTGTACAATACGCTCTGCCGAACGTCCATCCCAACGGTCAGGCAAATCACCATGTTTCCAATTGCCAGCCATCAGTAATTTCAAGGCATCATGCAATTTTTGGCAATCCTCACCTACTAACACATTAGTACCTACATTCACCGTTTCAATATGTTCTGTATAACTATTAAGAGTGATACATGGTACATGATTGAATGTGGCTTCTTCTGCCACATTACCAGAATCCGTTATCACACCTTTAGCATGTGCAGCAAGGTAACCAAATTCCAAATACGACAATGTTGGAACAAGGGTTATAGGTAGCGACAATTTTTCCACAGCTTCTCTTGCTACTCCACGTAATGGCGCAATAATTTCACATCCAGTGCACACATCGATTATAGTAGCAAGGAGGTGTTGGAGTTTATCTGTATCTGCCAAGAGTACTTTGCGATTAAGAGTCAAGACAATATACTGACCGTCTGACACATTTTCAAGACATTGAGGTCTCGTCCATCTGTCATGATTAGCACGCAATGAGTCCATCAGGATATTGCCAACCATGTAAATTTTTTGCATATCAGCACCTTCACGAGTAACAATACTATTATTACTAACACCTGCCGTAAACAACAAATCACTCAATCCATCAATGACCAAGCGATTGATTTCCTTCGGCATATTGATATCAAAGGAACGAGTACCAGCAACAAGATGAGCCAATTTTACACCTCGTTTCTTTGTTACTATGGCAGCTGCCATGGTAGAAGCAAGGTCATCAACGACGATAACAATATCTGTAGAATGATGATTAAGATAATTTTCAAACTCAGCCATCACTCTTCCTGTCAGTTCATTAAGATTTTCACAATCAACACCGAGATATATATCTGGTTTTGGCATCTGAAGATCATCAAACAATGATGCTTCAAGGGTAGGATCATCTTGACGTCCTGCATATACCAATTGATAGGCAATACCTTCTGTCTTAATGATGGCCCTCACAATTGGAGCGACCTTTACAAAGTTCGGTCTTGCTCCTGTAAAAACACATACGTTCTGCATAAGTCTTTTTTTTCTATTCCGACTGCGAATTTACTATATTTTGCACTAATTACAAAGAGTTTTTCACTTTTTCTTCTATGTTATTCGCACTTTGAATCAAAAGACGTTGCTCAATTCAGTAGAAATTAGTAAATTTGCCTTCAAAATAAACTTAGTGTACGATTTACAACAAGACTCTTCAACAAATTGTTATGAAAGTTCTACTCATTAATGGAAGTCCACGAAAGGAAGGTAATACTTATACTGCCTTAACGGAGATATCAAAACAACTTAGTATCCACGGAATAGAAAGTACCATCCTATGGATTGGTAAGAAACCTGTTCGCGGTTGCATCGCCTGCAATAAATGCAAAGAGAACGGCAACGGACAATGTGTGTTTTCTGATGACATAACAAACTCCGTCATCGAAAGCATGTCTCATTGCGATGGAGTCATCATAGGCTCTCCCGTCTATTACGGTCAACCATCAGGTCAGTTACTTTGCCTTCAACAGCGTATGCTTTATGCAGGAGGGGCATACTTCATTGGAAAGCCAGCAGCTGCCGTAGCAGTTTGTCGTCGTGGTGGTGCTTCTGCAGTATATCAAACAATACTCATGCCTTTCCAAATGATGAACATGCCGATTGTGACTTCCCAATATTGGAATCTGGCTTATGGAAGAGGCGAAGGCGAAGCCGCACAAGATATTGAAGGTATGCAAACCATGCGTACATTGGCCAACAACATGGCATGGATGTTAAAAAAACTAAACAACAATAATTCTTCAGACCTTCCAGAACGCGAAGCATGGACACCCATGAATTTTATTAGATAATACTATGTCAGAAATAAATCTGAGTCATATTTACCAAACCGTCTGTAATGCACCTGGTGGAAATGGATTTCGAGTAGAGCACATACCCGAACTCTTTGCCACAAGTGACATTGACGATTGTATGGCACATGTCCACTCATTCTATGAAATTCTATGGTTTCAGGATGGTGAAGGAATACACACGGTGGACTTCGTTGATTACAAGGTTGTTCCAGGCACCATATTTTTTCTGTCTCCTGGACAGATTCACCATTTCGATTGTAAAGACAACTATCGGGGTGTTGCTATAAAAATGTGTACTGATTTGATAAAAGTCTCAAATTCTTCCACCAATATCAGTCGTTTATTCCTTGAATACAACGCGTTTCATACCTACGAAGGAACACCATATTATATTATAGACGAGCCAACATCAAAGTTACTTCAACCGTTAATACACGAAATGGAGTTAGAAGCGGAGAGAAATGGTGAATTGGGTAATATAGACATCTTAAAATCACTACTAACCATCTTTCTTGCAAAAATAGAACGATACGGCAAACATGAGGCAGAACAAACTGTTGATTATCGTAAACCTTCCCACCTACTTTTTATCCGTTTCAGACAGTTACTTGAACAGGAATACAGACAACTGCATACTGTTCAAGAATATGCTAATCGTTTAAATGTGTCCGTCCGTTCACTCAGCAATAGCGTCAACGAGTGTTCTGGAAAATCTCCATTGATTTTCATTAATAACCGCATCATATTGGAGGCCAAACGTCTTGTTCTTTATTCTGATTTAATGATTAAAGAAATTGCTTACATGTTAGGGTATGACGATCCTTCATATTTTGTAAAACACTTCAAGCGCCATACTGGTTATCTACCTTCAGATTTTAGAGAGATGGAACGTTAAAAGAAACAAGAGAGTCACAGTACATGTCGTAGATCATTGAATTCAAATTAAATAATATAAATATGAACCTAAAAGAAACATTCAACACACATTTTCCGTTGGCTATTTTGGCTGGTATCTGCATTGCAATTGGTGGAACAGTCAATCTCAAAGTAGGAGGAGTAGCTGGTGCAGTACTCTTCGCTTTTGGCTTAACAACCGTAGTGTATTATGGATTGAAATTATACACAGGAACTGCAGGTTTTATACGCCGACATGGCGACTGGTCGATGCTCGTTATAGTACTCATCGGAAACATTATTGGTTGTCTTTTAACAGCCCTTGCCATCAGATATACTCATCCTGATTGTATTGACAAAGCAGGAGATATATTGACAGGGCGTATTACCAAAGGTCCATTTGCATGCGGTTTGTTGGCCATCGGATGTGGTTTTATTATGACGACTGCTGTTCAATTTGCACGACAGGGTAAAATGTTAGCACTCTTACTCGGTGTGCCAGTTTTCATTCTCTGTGGATTCACCCATAGTATCGCCGATGCATTTTATTTTCTTGCCGCACCTTGGGATGTGGTTTGTCAACCTATCGTTGCGTTGATTTATGTCTCTGAGGTTATTGGCAACTTTATCGGTTGCAATCTCTATCGATGGATGACACCGGAGCAAGTAAGGGTAAAATAACTATCAAATCAACAAGTGAATAGAAAATAATAAGATAAATAGAATGAAACACATCGGTATATACACGATAATTGCTATTGCAATGTTTTCAGCTTGTCAAGAGACCTTAGAGCAACGTTGCCAGCGCGAAGCCCAAGCATATACAGAGAAAAACTGTCCTGCACTTATTGCCAAAGATGTAACAATAGACAGTCTGACATTCGACAAACAATCCCACACATTGTGTTATGCTTACACCTTAGGTGGTGTACTGGATGACTCTGCAATAGTGAACAAGTCTGAACTAAAACAGCAAATGCTGATGGACTTAAGAAATGCCACATCACTAAAAATTTATAAAGAAGCTGGCTACAACTTTCGCTACGTTTATTATTCACGTAAGCAACAAGGTCAGAAACTTCTTGACGTGATATATAAGGCAAAAGACTATCAAAAGTGAATATCTTCCAATACCTAGCAAATTAGCATCATAGACGAAATAACGTACATCTGATAAGAAAGTGAAGAAAAAACGGTTAATGATTTAATCATCAACCGTTTTTTCTTTAAGAATTTCTAAAGCCCTACAAAGTTGGTCAGGACAACTGGTATTTTTTGTTCCACAACGAATTCCATTAATTTTGCGGATCACATTATCAATATGCTGTCCTTTCACCAGTTGGCCAATTCCTTGAAGATTGCCATTACAACCTCCAAGAAAAAAGACCTGCTGAATAATATTATTTTCATCGCAAGTTACATCAATCATTCTAGAACATGTACCATGCGTTTCGTAACAAATATGCTTTGTTGCCATTGAGACCAACTTATTATTCTTCTACGATTTCAGGTTTCATGTTTGTATAAACAGTCTGAACGTCATCGAAGTCCTCAAGCTTTTCAACCATTTTGTCGATAGTCTCACGCTCTTCTGGAGTAACATCTTTGAGGTCGTTAGGAATACGAGTAAACTCAGCGCCTGTTACTTCAAATCCGTTTTCTTCCAAATGCTTCTGAATTGCGCCAAAAGACTGCGGATCACCATAGATGGTGATGCTGTTTTCTTCCTCATCTTCGTCGAATTCATCTTCTACTCCGTAATCAATGAGGTCAAGAATCATCTCATCCATATCCAATCCATCTTTCTTTTTGAAAGTGAACACGGCCTTATGGTCGAAAAGGAAAGAGAGTGATCCTTGAGTACCCAAGTTTCCGTTGAACTTGTTGAATACCGAGCGTACGTCTCCCACAGTACGGGTGGTATTGTCGGTCAGTGTATCTACGAAGATGGCAATTCCATGAGGACCATATCCTTCATAAGTCACTTCCTTATAATCACTCTGATCTTTACCCATGGCGTTTTTGATAGCACGCTCGATGTTATCCTTCGGCATGTTTTCGCGCTTTGCATTGGCAATAATGGCACGCAAAGCAGGGTTCATGTCAGGGTCTGGTCCACCAGCCTTAACGGCAATTGCTATTTGTTTACCAATTTTTGTGAATGTTTTGGCCATGTGGCCCCATCTTTTCAGCTTTGCAGCTTTACGATATTCAAATGCTCTTCCCATTTTATTGTATTTTTTTATTATTATTTCTTTGAATTAACGAAGTTCGGCACCAAGTTTCTGCTTAAGGTTATTGATGAGCTTCTGCATGATAGCATCAATCTGTTTATCTCCCATCGTTTTCTCAGTATCCTGGAGAATGAAATTTACTGCATAGCTTTTCTTACCTTCTGGAAGGTTCTTTCCTTCATAGACGTCAAAGAGTTCCACTTTCTTCAAGAGTTTCTTTTCTGTCTGACGGGCAACCTCCTCAATCTGAGCAAATTCAACCTGTTGATCAATAAGCAATGCAAGATCACGGCTTACTATAGGATATTTTGCAATCTCGGTGTAAAGAACCTTTTGTTTGCGTACAGCTTTCATCAAAGCTGTCCAATTCAGTTCTGCATAATATACAGGTGTGTCGATACCTGCAGCTTTCTGTTCCTTCTTTGACAGAACGCCCATCTCCAACAAAACCTTACCACCACGATTTTCGTATGTCAGTCCAGCACTAAAAATCTCATTTGTTGATTTTTTGCGCACAACCATACCAGACTGTAATCCGATTCGAGTAAGGATGTTTTCAACGTAAGCGCGCAGTTCTGCAAATGAGAAATCTTCGTCAGGATGCGCCCAAGATCCTGTAATTCGTTTACCAGTGAGCCAAATACCGAGGTGATACTGTTCTGTATAGGCTTGCATTGGATTTTCTTCATTTGTCTTATTCGGATCAAAATAATAAACATTTCCAAATTCGAAGAAACGGCAGTTTCCATTTCTTCTATTGGCATTGTGTTCAATACTTTCCAATCCTCCATAAAGCAATGATTGTCGCATGACGTTCAAGTCAGATGAAAGCGGATTCATGATTTTCACCAACGTATCCTGACGTTCATCATAATAAGTGGCTTTTGTCAGCGAATTATTTAGAATTTCATTGAAGCCCATGCCAACAAGTTGTTCGCTGACGAGATTGGCCATTTTGTGTTTATGGTCTTCCTCACCTTTTATAACGAGTGAACTCTTCAACTGTGTTGGAATTTCCACATTATTGTAACCATAGATGCGTAAAATATCTTCAACCACATCACAAGGACGTTGTACATCTACACGATAGGCTGGAACTTTAAGTGTTAAGCCAAGTTCGTTTTCTTCAATGATTTCCATTTCGAGCGAGAGACAGATTGACTTCAATGTAACCACATCGATGTTTTTTCCAATGAGTGAGTTTACATAGTCAAACTTCAGGTCAACCACTGCATCTTTAATAGGTTTTGGATATACATCACAGATTTCCATAGAAACCTTACCACCTGCCAACTGCTTACAAAGCAATGCTGCATATTTCAAAGCCTCTACTGTACCATTCGGATCTACACCACGCTCAAATCTAAATGAAGCATCGGTTGACAGACCGTGGCGACGTGCAGACTTTCTTATCCAGGTAGGATGGAAATAAGCACTCTCAAGAACCACATTACGAGTGCTTTCATACGTACCACTACCCTTTCCACCGAATACACCTGCAATACACATAGGTGATTCTGCATTACAAATGGCGAGGTCACGTTCTGAAAGTTTATGATCTACTCCATCAAGAGTTTGGAATGGAGTTCCCTCTGGCATGGTTTTCACTACAATCTTTCGTCCTGTTACCATATCTGCGTCAAAACAATGCAAAGGTTGACCCAGTGCCATCATCACGTAGTTGGTAATATCAACGATGTTATTGATTGGTCTCAGACCGATGGTAGAAAGTTTATTTTTCAGCCAATCAGGGGATTCTTTCACTTCACAGTCTGTAACACTAACACATGCATAACGCTTGCAAGCTTCCTGGTTCTCAATAACCACTTCAATGGGTAAGTCGTGGTTATCTACCTTAAAATCTGCCGTTGAAGGCTTGTGAAGTTGTGTTTTATAACCATTTTGCTTGAGCCAAGCATAAAGGTCGCGAGCCACTCCCCAATGTGAAAGTGCATCAGCACGATTGGCAGTAATATCAACCTCGATGAGCCAATCGCTCTCCAAATGGTAATATTCTGCGGCAGTCATTCCGACCTTTGCATCTTCAGGCAATACGATAATTCCATCATGTGAATTACCAACACCTATCTCGTCTTCTGCACAAATCATACCACAAGATTCTACACCTCGCAGTTTTGATTTCTTAATAACAAACTCCTTATCACCATCATACAGGACACAGCCCAAATCTGCCACTATAACTTTCTGTCCTTCAGCAACATTTGGCGCTCCACATACGATCTGCGATAGTGACTCACGACCGAGGTCAACAGTTGTCACATGCAGATGATCTGAATTAGGATGCATTTCACAGGTGACTACTTTGCCAACATACAGACCTTTAAGACCACCTTTAATACTCTGAACTTCTTCAAGTGCGTCAACTTCGAGACCAGTAGATGTCAAGGCGTCACACACTTCCTGTGGCGTCAGGTCGAAGTCAACATATTCTTTTAACCATTTATAAGAAATATTCATTGCAATGAATTTATTGTTTCAATTTCCGCGCAAAATTACTAAAAAATCAGCAAACACCCAAATATTTAGCACACATTTCGGCACAACGTTCTCCATCGACGCCTGCTGAAACAATTCCTCCCGCATAGCCTGCGCCCTCACCACAAGGAAAAAGTCCTCTAATGCGAACGTGCATTAAAGTGTCACGGTCGCGTACAATACGTACTGGCGAAGAGGTACGAGTTTCAACGCCTATCATCAATGCTTCGTTGGTTAAAAAACCATGTGATGACTTTCCAAACTGTAAAAATCCTGCTTTTAACCGATTGCTTACAGCTGGTGGCATCCAAAAGTGAAGTGGTGAAGATATGAGCCCTGGTGCATACGATGACCGCGGTAGGTCGGCACTGAGTCTACCATTTACGAAATCAGCCATACGTTGTGCTGGAGCGGTTTGTTTCCTATTGCCTTGCAACCAACAGTCATACTCCATCTGTTGCTGGAAACGCATCATGCAAAGTGGATCATCTCCTTCCACGTCTTCTGGTCTGATTTCTACTACCATACCGCTATTACTCCATTGTCCACCTCGGTTGCTAGGTGACATTCCGTTAACAACAATCTGTTGCTGATCTGTTGCGGCAGGTATTACGAAACCTCCCGGACACATACAAAACGAATATACACCACGTCCTTCAACCTGCGTCACAAAAGAATATTCTGCGGCAGGAAGATAACGTCCACGTCCCTGTTTAGAATGATACTGAATTTGGTCTATCAGAGCAGAAGGATGCTCCAGGCGCACACCAACAGCAATTCCTTTGGCTTCCAACTCAATATGCGCATCTGCGAGATAACGATAGACATCACGTGCAGAATGTCCTGTTGCGAGAATCACGGGGCCCTTGAAAACTTGCTGTTCTCCTGTGGGTAAATAGACAGCCTCTACACCTACCACCACATCGTCTTTCAACATGAGCCGTGTCATCTTCGTTTGAAAATGCACTTCACCTCCACATTGTAAAATGGTGTGGCGCATATTTTCTATCACACGTGGCAACTTATCGGTACCAATATGAGGATGTGCGTCTGCCAATATAGCGGTTGAAGCACCATGCTGACAGAACACATTGAGTATTTTGGTAGTGTTTCCTCTTTTTTTGCTACGTGTATAGAGTTTTCCATCTGAATAGGCACCTGCCCCACCTTCTCCGTAGCAATAGTTGCTTTCGCCATCAACACGTTGATTTTTGGTTATCAACGAAAGATCACGCTTTCTTTCGCGAACATCCTTACCGCGTTCCAACACGATAGGACGAAGTCCGAGCTCCACAAGGCGTAAAGCGGAAAAAAGTCCGCCAGGCCCCTCGCCCACTACCACAACGGCAGGTTTGTCTGACACATCGCCATAAATTGTCTGTTCGTAGGCCTCGTCTGTGGGCAGTTCGTTGATGTATAATCGCACCTTGAGGTTTACCACCACCCTACGTTGTCTTGCGTCAATACTCCGCCGCAAGACACGTACACTTTTCACCGTACGTCTGTCAAAGCCGTACTCATCTGCCAAAAACGCCACAAGATTCTGTTCGCAGGCAGCCACTTGCGGTATTACTCTAACGTCGTATTCTCGGATCATTCTGACTTACCGAAGAGATCGTTTGCTTCTTCTATTTCGTCCTCGTCAAACCATTTGCTTAAGCGTTGTTTTGCTTTTTCCTGTATTTCAGGTGCCACATCGCCCCATACTTTTTTCAGTACATAGAGCAATACTGCAAGGTCATCGGTCAATCCCACAATGGGAATTGCATCAGGAATACCATCCAAGGGACTTATCATATATCCCAGCGCTCCAATAATCAGCGCTTTATTGGCTGTACTTACTTTGTCGCTTTGTAACGTATAGTACAGGATAAGGGCCGCATAGACCAACTTCGCACCGGCACGTTTAGCGATGCGTGAAATCTTTTCAACGAAGTCTGACTGAGAGAACTTGTTGGCATAACTCATGAAATCAGGTAATTCCATATTTTTCAGTTTTAAATTTGTTTTATACTATTTTATTCTAATAACGCGAATTCCAAGAAATGATGGATGCTTCTTCATATACTGAGCAAGTGTCATAGGTTCGAGCACCACTTTTTTATGTATCATAGACGCATTGAGTAAATGCAATCCATCACTTTTCCATTCTGCAAATCCGACATGTGAAATATCGAGCCCTTTCTTATTGGTTACAATAGCTAAAATATCGCCATCATGTATCGTCTGTCGAAGAATCTTGCTATTTGTAATCTGTTTATTGGGAATATAACTGAAGGTCTGTCCTGTAAGTTTCCGTTCTTGTGCAGCTATCACTTTGACATCCTTAGGATTGTTCTTCAAGGCCACATAGGATAGCGGATGAGCACTCATATAGCCTACACGGACGTTTTGTACCGCAGTAAATGGGGTATTGTTGCTTTGAATTTCCTTAACCCATCCGGCTTTTCCATTAGACAGTATCCAGTCTGTAAAATAATGCAATCTGGACGTATATCCATTGATTTTGTGATGATGGTAACGTAATTTTTCCAACATGCTACAATAAGCATCGAACGAGGTTTGCTTGTTTTTTGCACAGATGGTAAGTGCGGTCACCGTTTCCACAAGGGTGGTACAGTCAAGCTGTCGGGTATTAACCACAAGTCGTTCTGTCGGTTGACCTTCAAGTGTATGAGCCACATAAGGCCGTCCTATCAATTGATGGGCAAAGAATAGCGGCGTCTTGTTCTTATGATTATCAACCGCCTTTTGCAGCATAGTCACAATTTTTACACTATCCACCTTTTGATAAACACAACGTTGTGCGTGAATTTGCAGCGAAATGCCCATAATGAGCATCAGAATATATTTTTTCATCACTGTTTTCTGTTTTTATATCTTCCACGTTTACCGAAATTATAACCTACATAGGCATTTACTGTACCATATATATTACTTGCGGAAAAACGAGATTTCTTATAGTTGTTCCAATAGACGATAGCACTCAGTCCTGCAAAAAAACGGGTATTATTGAAGACAAGCCCGAATCGTCCTATTCCATCAATATTAACATTGTTTATATCAAATCCATGTGCTGCAGGTTCTTTCATTTCTCCCTTCGTTTTTTTATAGGCAAGAGCCAACGATGTACTGGCGCAGAACAGAAAATTAGGTGCAAAAACCCAATTATAAGCATAGCCCACGGAAGCATTATAGTTGTAGTATTTCACTTTATTGAACATTAGTGCACTATCGAGTTGTTCACCATGCATTCCTTCGTTTTTATCTATAAGATCTTGTAACCGTTCGTGGTCAAACGACAGACTATTGTGCGAATATCCTATACCAGCCATCCATGAACCACAACTGATTTTCTGACATGTACTTTGTGCAAAAGCAGCAGGATAAGAGAAACGTTGGTGGTTGAAAATATAATAGAGATTGAAACCTGTAGTTCCAACCTTGAGTCCATCAAATGAGTGGCCTTTCAACAGCTGCTCTGAGCTTTTATCAGATAGTCTCACCCTACTTATTTTGTAATCGCTTCCTGTCTTACGATAAAAAATGTCAAGACCGACCTGTGCAGCATAGATACTAAAATCCCAACCTTGTTTGGCTTTTTCTTGGTTGAATCCAAAGTGCTTTACATCGAAAGTATAACCAAGAAACACCCACCTCCATCCAAAATACGGTCCGATTTTTACGGTCGGATTCGGAGAAAATGTCAAAGACTGCCCATTCTTCTCTGACGTACGTAATTGATAGATGTCGTAACTTTGGGTAGCTTGTAGCATAACTGCCCAGTTATAATGTTGCGGTTCTACATAATTTGTATCAATATAACTGAATCCGCGTATAGTACGCCGCAACCAACTCAATTTGCGCTTGGGAGGTACAGAAACTTCCGTTGGTACTTTTTGTGTATCAGTTTCCGCTTTTACAGGATAGTTAACAGACGGCAGAACTTGAGTAGCATGGCCTTTCATCGTCGTAGCCAATGCCAACACAAGAACAATCAATACCATTCTTAAGTATTCCACCGTCATCATCTTTTTTTTAGAACTTACCAAGAATACGATCGAGCACCCAATTAACTGGAGTTGCCGATATACTTGTACACTCACAAACGCCAATACCTCTCAAATGTTCTATCACATTCTTAATAATGGGATACTGTACGTATGGGGGATTAGGTACGGTAATGTTTTCCTCGCCTTCGCTGGTATGCAGACGAATTGGCTGATAGACAAATACTGAGAAACTCACCGATCCTTGATCACCAATCAGTTCGATACGATCTTCCTGTGCTGACTCATGAGCTACAAAACACCAGGAGCCACTTCCTGGTACTCCGTTTTCAAATTCGAAGCAGGCACTAACGGAATCTTCAACCTCATAGAGACCACCTCTGTTAGCCTTAATTCCACGAGCCTCAATAATGGTGCCAAACATATATTGCAACAAATCCAACTGATGAGGAGCCAAATCGTAGAAATAGCCACCTCCTGCCACATCGGGCTGCAAGCGCCACGGCATTTTATCTGGTCGGTCATAGTCAAGTGCTCGTGGAGGCACAGCAAAACGCACCTGCACATTGACAAGACGACCAATACGACCACTATCCACAATTTCCTTCACCTTAAGGAAATAAGGCAGATAACGACGATAATATGCTACAAAACAGGGCACTCCTGTTTCTTCACTTACTCGATTGATTCGCGCACAATCGTCATATGAGGCAGCCAATGGCTTCTCCACATAAACGGGTTTTCCTGCACGCATGGCCATAATGGCATAAGTAGCATGACTCGACGGAGGCGTGGCAACATAGACGGCATTGACATCAGGGTCATCTATGAGCTCTTGAGCATCTGTGTACCATTTGGGTATTCCATGGCAAACAGCATAGCTTCGTGCACGTTTTTCGGTACGACTCATAACAGCCACTACAGTAGAACCCTCAACCTCAGAAAAGGCAGGTCCACTTTTTTTCTCAGTTACTTCTCCGCAACCGATAAATCCCCATTTTACGGTCTCTAACATGCGTATAGTTTCTTTAATTTCATGCAAAGTTAGAAAAAATCTCTTAATTCTTTGCAGTCTTCACCTATTTTTTAAATATAATTGACTACCTTTGGCTTCGATTTCTAAAATTAAAGATTAAATGAATAGTAAAGAGCAAATCGACGAGCTGATGAAACCGCGCAGCTACAGAGCAGTTGTTTCTTCTGGATTCCGTTTCTATACAGCACATTTTCGCACTGTATTTAAGTCTTCATGGCTGATGGCATTAGCCTACTCACTTATGGTCGGTCTTACAGGATTGGTTGCTGCGGTACAAATGCCCAAGGTCGTTATGAAACTGATAACTTTAACACAATACGGTGCAGACAGTACTGCACTTATTGACTCACAGAAGAGTTATTTTATCACTGGTGGACTTCTCGTGGTCTTTGTGATTGTATGTATGCTATTACTCGCAGTTACCATAGGGTGTGTGTTGACACGTCTTAAAGAGCACAAAGAAAACCATACATTAGTGTTGCCTACAAGTTGGTGGAAGCCCAATTTTCTATTAGCGTGGCGAACCGTTAAAGGCGGTATTTTCACTTCCTTACTAACGATAATACCCATTGCATTATTGGCAGGCGGTACCATCGCATATTCCATAGCCTCACCTCAATCTTTCGCTACTCATTCTACTACCGTGTGTGTGGCAGTAGTTATTCTTTCCCTCTTGATTATTGCCTTCGGACTACCCATCGTTCCTACCCTGATACATTATATATTTTGTGAACGCACTCCTTTCCTACAGGCCTTGCGTGCCAACTACAAAGGGGGATTCCGTTTTTGGGGTGGTCTTTTCGCTATCGTAATCATAGATGTTCTATGGGCCATCATCGTTGATCTCATCATCTGCCTTCCTGCCAAAATCCTGTTTATGGCCAACCTCTCGGCACAGACAGGCCAACTTTATGGTGACCCATTGTCCATGCCTGCCTATATGCCAATGCTTACCTTTGTGACATTTACCATCTGTGGATTTTTCCAGTTTTTCGCCACTCTTCCGGCTCTATTCCACAGTTATTATGCTTATGGCGCCATTGTTTCTCGTGAACAAGAGCGTTTTCGGCAAGCCAAATGAGCAGAAGTAAAGCTCGCTTTAAATCTGCCATGGCGAGAAAACGAAGGATGAAATCCAACGTTTTCGGCAAGCCAAATGAGCAGAGGTAAAGCTCGCTTTAAATCTGCCATGGCGAGAAAATGCGGCATGAATGGAACTTCAGAATATAATAAAAATCATACACTTGATATATTTTCACAAACCCCATAAATTAACATGAAAAGAATACTCTTCATAGACCGGGACGGAACCATAATCAAAGAACCCGAGGACGAACAAATTGATGCTTTTGAGAAACTGCAATTCGTAGAGGGCGCCATCGGCAACCTTGCTTTTCTCAGACAACACACCGACTATGAGCTTGTCATGGTGAGCAATCAGGACGGATTAGGAACCGATTCATTTCCTGAAGAAACATTTTGGCCTGTTCATAATTTCATACTTCAAACGCTGAAGGGCGAAGGTGTTGAATTTGATGATATACTCATCGACCGCCATTTTCCAAACGACAATGCGCCTACGCGTAAACCCGCTACTGGTCTGGTGGAGAAATACATGAACAACCCCGACTACGACATGGCTCACAGCTATGTGATTGGCGACCGAGATACTGATAGACAATTTGCAGAAAATATTGGTTGCCAATTTGCTCAAATCGGCAACTGGAATGAGGTTACAGAACGCATCTTTGCTGGTGACCGTACTGCCGAGGTTCGACGCACCACCAAAGAAACTGATATTTACGTTCGTTTGAATATTGATGGTACGGGGCAATGTGACATACATACTGGATTAGGGTTCTTCGACCACATGCTTGAACAGATTGGAAAACACGGTATGATGGACTTGACCATCCACACCAAAGGCGACCTTCACGTCGATGAGCACCACACCATAGAGGACACCGCTTTGGCGCTGGGCGCTTGCCTGCATCAGGCTTTAGGATCCAAACGAGGCATTGAGCGTTATGGTTACGCATTGCCCATGGACGATTGTCAATGCTCAGTATGTTTAGATTTCGGTGGACGCCCATGGTTGGTATGGGATGCAGAATTTCATCGTGAACGCATTGGCGAAATGCCAACAGAGATGTTTCTGCATTTCTTCAAGAGTCTGAGTGATGCGGCTGCCATGAACCTCAACATCCGTGCTGAAGGTCAAAACGAGCACCATAAAATTGAAGGCATCTTCAAGGCCCTTGCACGTGCTTTGCGCATGGCCGTCAAACGCGATATCTTCCATTACCAACTACCCAGCACCAAAGGAATGCTTTAAGGCTCTCTTTAGTTGGCACGCTTGGTGAAAGCTATATGGCTAACTCGTATAAAAAACATAGGTTGCTAACTTATCATGAAAGAGGATACTTAGCAACCTATGTTTTTATAATGAATTATTTTTTCCGTTTAATAGAGTCGCTTCATCAAGAAGATTATCTGCGACCTTTAAAGACACTGGTAATGGGTTGTCCACGCCATGCCTGGGGACGTTTTAGATGGAAAATTTCAGCAATAGTGGCAGCCACGTCAAACTGCATCATCACATCTGTAATTTGATATCCCTCCTTAATACCTTTTCCATAGATAATAAATGGGGTTTCCATTTCTAATAATGTCTTACCGCCATGACCTTTCTCCTTACCACCATGATCGGAGGTTATAATAAATATGGTATTTTCAAAGATACCTGCATCTTTTGTGGCTTGAATGATACGACCCACATAGCGGTCGGCTCTTGCAATTGCATCGTAATAGGCTGGTGTGTCATGACCAGACTCATGACCAGCATGGTCAATACCGTCATAACAGAATGCTGCAAAATTGGGACGCTTTTCCTTGATATAATCTTCCGCAAGTTCAGTCAGTTTGTCAAGGTTATTTAAGTAATCAGCCACTACCTCCACCCTACTTATTGCCAAACTATCCACTAAATATTTAATACCATCCCACTCCATCATGCAAGCTGTTTCCGCCTCAGGATGTTGCTCGTACAAAATAGAGTATATAGTAGGGAAGATTCCACGACTATTTACTATTGCCGATGGAATTTCTGGAGTGCGAGATCCCCATTCGGTGTAGCCGTGTTGTTCTGTACATGCACCATTAAACATAGATGCCCAATTGATGGCAGAGCTTGACTCCAACACACTTCTTTTCTTTAGTGTGTATACACCGTGTTCCATCATATTCTTGATATTAGGGATGTCGTGTGCCTTAGGTACACTATAGGCTCCCCACCCATCAAGTCCGATAAGAATTACATGTTGTTTTTTAACTGATTTTGCCATTACGCTACCACCGGTTGCCAGTAGGAACGCAAGAATGAAGAATAATTGTTTCATGTTATTATATTTGTTATACATTAGTACTTTCAAATGCAAAGTTACAGAATATAATTGGTTCATGAAAATATTCTCGGCATAAAAGCAAAAGAAAAAAGGCAAAGATAAAAAATACCGATGTATAAATAGCCAAAGCATACAATGGACATACTGAAATAGGCTCAACGTCAAAGAGAAGTATGACGATTAGAGATTAAAAATCACACATAAAGAAAAACTGCCAACCTCATCCAATTACGGAAAGGTTGGCAGCCTATCTTATGAATAATCAGTGTATTCTATCTTAGAAGTCCTTGGTCATCTCATCCACTTCGGCATTAATGTGAGCAATGAAGTCTTCGATGGTCATCACCTTCTGCTCGCCACCACCTTGTGGGCGTACTGCAACTGTGCGATCTGCTTGTTCCTTTTCGCCTACAATCACCATGTATGGGATACGCTTCAATTCGTTGTCGCGAATCTTTCTACCGAGCTTTTCGTTGCGCAGGTCAATGGTAGGACGTACACCACCATCTTGCATCATCTTAGCAACTTCCTTGGCATAGTCGTTATATTTCTCTGACAGAGGCAAAATAGCTACCTGATCAGGTGTGAGCCAAAGTGGGAAATGTCCACTTGTATGCTCAATAAGTACGGCGGTGAAACGTTCGAGTGAACCGAATGGTGCACGGTGTACCATGACAGGAGTCTTCTTCTGGTTGTCCTCGTCGGTATATTCCAACTTGAAACGCTTAGGCAGGTTGTAGTCTACCTGAATGGTACCCAACTGCCAACGACGACCAATGGCATCCTTAATCATGAAGTCAAGTTTAGGACCATAGAAAGCAGCCTCGCCATATTCTACCTTGGCATGGAGACCTTTCTCCTCACATGCTTCAACAATGGCTTTCTCTGCCAATGCCCAGTCCTCATCGGTTCCCACATACTTCTCATGGTCGTTAGGGTCACGAAGAGAAATCTGTGCTTCAAAATTGAAGCCGAAAGCCTTCAGCACGATTCCGATAATGTCCATTACGTTGAGGAACTCTTGTTTTACCTGATCAGGACGACAGAAGATATGAGCGTCATCTTGCGTGAACGAACGCACACGAGTCAGTCCATGAAGCTCACCGCTCTGTTCGTAACGATAAACTGTTCCGAATTCAGCAATGCGCAAAGGCAGATCGCGATATGAACGAGGTTTCCATGCAAAAATCTCGCAGTGATGCGGACAGTTCATAGGTTTCAACATGTACTCCTCATCCTCCTCTGGAGTATGGATGGGTTGGAATGAATCCTTGCCATAATGTGCATAGTGCCCTGAGGTAACGTAGAGGTTTTTAGAACCAATATGCGGAGTAATAACTTCCTTATATCCAAAGCGCTTTTGTACTTTACGCAAGTGTTCCTGCAAGAGCAAACGAAGTTCTGTACCCTTGGGAAGCCAGATAGGAAGTCCCTTACCAACATTCTCTGAGAACATGAAGAGTTCCATTTCCTTGCCGATCTTACGATGATCGCGCTTCTTGGCTTCTTCCAGCATAACGAGGTATTCGTCAAGCATCTTCTTCTTGGGGAATGATACACCGTAGAGACGTTGCATCTGGTGACGTGTAGCATCGCCACGCCAGAAAGCTCCAGCAACATTGGTGAGCTTGATAGCCTTGATTTCTCCTGTGTTCATGAGGTGCGGACCACGACAAAGGTCGGTAAATGCTCCCTGTGTATAAGTTGTGATGGTACCGTCTTCAAGATCTTGCTCAATGTGTTCACACTTATAGGTCTGTCCTGCTGCTGCAAACTCCTTGAGGGCATCAGCCTTGGCCACCTCTTTGCGAACCACGGGCTCTTTCTTCGAAGCCAGTTCCTTCATTTTAGCTTCAATCTTTGGGAAATCACTCTCTTTGATGCTTTCGCCGTCTTTCAGCAGCACATCATAGAAGAAACCGTTCTCGACAGCAGGTCCGAAACCAAATTGGATGCCAGGATACAACTCCTGCAAAGCCTCCGCCAACAAGTGTGCAGAAGTGTGCCAAAATGTGTGTTTACCTTGCTCATCGTCCCATTTATAAAGCTCAACCTGAGCATCTTCCATAATGGGGCGGTTCAGTTCCACTGTTTCGCCATTCACTCCGCAAGCCAATACGCTGCGTGCCAAAGCTGGCGAGATGCTTTCGGCAATCTGAAGTCCAGTAACGCCCTGCTCATACGAGCGAACAGAACCGTCTGGGAAAGTAATGTTGATCATATCTACAATATATGTTTAAGTTTAAATCGAGTGCGAAATTACAAAGTTTTCGGCAAACGACCAAATATTCCTTCGTGAACTTCCAATTATTGGTGCGACATTCCCCGTATTCTCGTTTTTTTTTCTTAAATTTGCAGTCTATTTATCTTATTCCAGTGTAGATTATGGACAATACAACAATAGCCCCACAACAGCTCCAACGCATGAAAGAACTGGTTGAGCAACTCAACCGTGCATCAGAAGCCTATTACAACGGACAAGGCGAACTGATGACAGATTTTGAGTGGGATGCTCGTTTCGATGAGCTCCGTCAATTAGAACAGCAGACCGCCACCGTGTTACCCGATTCGCCTACCCATAACGTATCGCATGACGATATGGCGGGAAAGAAAGAGGAACATGAATTTGCTGCACTTTCATTGGCAAAGACCAAGCTCACCACAGATCTTGAGAAATGGGCAGAAGGGCTCCCTATATGGATATCGTGGAAACTTGACGGACTGACACTTGTGGTGACTTACGATGGAGGACGTCTGTCGAAGGTGGTGACACGCGGAAATGGTCACATCGGTACCAATATCACCCATTTGGCTCAAGCCATCAGCGGTATTCCGCAACAAATTAAAGAGTTGGGACACACGGTAATACGTGGAGAAGCGGTTATCAGTTATGCCGATTTCGAACAGTTTGAAATGGAAAGAGGCGAAGGGTTCGCCAATCCTCGCAATTTAGCATCGGGAACCCTAACATTGAAAGATACGGATGAAGTACGCCGACGTCATGTACAATGGATTCCATTTACATTAGTCTATTGTGAACACGAAATCGTGTCGTGGGGCGAACGCATGAACTGGCTTGACAGTATGGGGTTCAATACGGTGGAGCGAACTGCTGTGCAACAGCCAAACACAAAGAATATACAGGAAGTGATCGACGCGTTCACCCTGCGTGTCACCAACCGGACCTGTCCTTTCCCCGTTGACGGACTCGTCGTATGTTACGATGATACCGACTATGCACAAACAGGTTCTGTCACAGGCCATCATGCCACACGCGCTGGTCTGGCCTTCAAATGGCAAGACGAGGCTGCAGAAACAGAACTCAAAGAGATTGAGTGGTCGTGTGCTGCCAATACCATATCCCCTGTGGCTATTTTCCAACCAGTCAACCTTGAAGGCACGACCGTGCAACGTGCATCACTCTGCAACATTAGTGAGTGTGAACGACTGGGCATTGGTGGTGCCGGCACACGCATAGAGGTCATCAAAGCCAATAAAATCATCCCCAAGGTCATTAAAGTCTGTCAGACTGTGGGCGAGTTGCATATTCCTGCACAATGTCCAGTCTGTCACGCAGCAACGGAAGTACGTATCAGCGAGACGAGCGGTACTCGAACGCTTCATTGTACCAACGGTCATTGTCCCGCCAAGCAACTTCGCATCTTTGCCCGTTTTGTATCCAAGGAGGGTATGAACATCGATGGAATTTCAGAGCAAACCATTGCAAAATTTATCAATAAAGGATGGATTAGTGAGTTTGCCGATATTTTCACCCTTGGCGACCATATCCGCGAAATAGCGCAGATGGATGGTTTTGGACAGCGGTCGGCATCAAATATTAAGCAAAGTATAGAAAAAGCACGCCAGACCGAGGCCCACCGTCTGCTCTATGCTCTTACCATTCCACTCTGCGGAGCAGATGTTTGCAAGCGACTACTTGCTGCCTACCCTTTGGAGACACTTGTTAACGAAGCGACAAAAGACGAGGGAGATCTCTTTGCCACACAACGCGAGCCACAAGAAGTATTTGCCCATGTGGCAGGTATAGGTCCAGAGAAGTCAGCTTCTTTTGTTCGATGGTTCAGAAACACAGACAATCTGTCTCACTATCAGCGACTCATGCAGCAAATTACGGTCAGCCAAGCTTCTTCCCAGCCTACAGGAAGCCGTTGTGAAGGTCTAACCTTTGTGATTACAGGCGATGTGCACCATTACAAGAACCGTAATGCCCTCAAGGCGTACATCGAGAGCCAGGGCGGTCATGTGGCATCGGCAGTCAGCGGTAGTACAAGTTTCCTCATCAATAATGACGTTCAATCAACATCGGGCAAAAACCGTAAAGCACAACAACTGAATATTCCTATTATCTCGGAAGACCAATTCGTTGCCGACTACGGAGAATAACCGACTTTCTTATAATTTAAATCAATAAACAACTATGAATTTTTCAGGATTGATAATAGCCGTCATCACCTTTCTGGTTATCGGCATATTCCACCCTATCGTCATCAAGTGTGAATACTATTTCGGCACACGATGCTGGTGGGCCTTTGCCCTTGCCGGCATCGTCTTTATCGCCGCCAGTCTAATTGTTGCTGACAATATCATCAGCCCCATATTAGGCGTTGTGGGATGCTCGTGCCTATGGAGTATTCTTGAGATTTTCGAACAAAAAGGACGAGTCGAAAAAGGTTGGTTCCCCATGAACCCCAAACGAAAAGACGAATACAAGAAACGTTAAGTGAACTTTGCATCTGCTCTCGACTTCGAGGCGCCGTGACCATTGGTCGAGACGCCTTCGGGATGGATTCGGGATTGCTTTATCGTCTTATCGTCTATTGAACAATCTTAAACTTGGCAAATTTCAGTAAGAGTTGCTTGGTACCTGTGTTGCGGAATTCTACTGTAGCTTTGGCATTTTCTCCACTACCGTCAATACGTAGAACAGTTCCCACTCCGAAACGTTGATGCTCGATAACGTTACCTTCTTTTAATGCCGTTGTTGCAGATGATGCTGAAGTAGAAGAAACGACCCTGTTCACGGGTTTGAAACGACTACCGCCCGCATTCTGAACTTGCTGACGGAAGGAGGGAGACAACGGATCAACACTTGACTCCGGTTGACGAGGAGCCACAATACGGGGTTTGGGGTCTGCCTTAAATTGTGAGGCCACCGGATGAGGATTCTGTTGCCATGAAGAACCGCTTCGTGAAGACTGTCCTGAGAAGGAATTCCCATAAACAGATTTTGTTCTTGAACCAGACAGGCTCTCAGCTCGTCCATAATCCTGACGTCCTGACTCCACCCGAAGGAAACGGGTGTCAATATCCTTTATAAACCGCGAAGGAGTGTCATATTCCAACTTACCATAACGCCAACGGTTCTGAGCACATGTCAATATACAATGACGCTCGGCTCTCGTTATAGCCACATAAAGTAAACGACGTTCCTCTTCCAACTCACGTGTAGAACCGGCACTCATGGGAGATGGAAAGATGTTCTCTTCAAGTCCCACGACAAATACCGTAGGAAATTCCAATCCCTTGGCACTATGTACAGTCATCAGCGCCACACGGTCGTCTTCATCACCTTGTTCGCTGTCAAGGTCTGTCAACAACGCCACATCCTGCAGATAGTCTGCCAGCGACATTTGTTCGACTAATCCCTCTTCACGATGGTTTTCTACAAAATCCTTCAAACTGCCAAGAAATTCTTCAAGGTTTTCCTGACGTGCCACATCATCTGGATTTTTCGAAGCATAGATTTCCTTACTTATACCACTCTCCATGATAATGGCGTGACCTATCTCATAAGCATCTTCAGCAGCCATTCGAACACGCCACCCTTCTATGAGTTGACAGAAGGCATCCAGGCGCGTCAAAGTTGATTTCCCAACAGGAATGGGATGCAGATGCGGTTGTGAGATGACAGACCATAGACTGACGCCATCATGATTAGCAACATCTATAATCTTGCGAAGAGTCGTATCGCCAATGCCTCTTGCCGGATAGTTGATAATACGACGCAAAGCCTCCTCATCGTCGGGGTTGACAACGACACGATAATAAGCCGTAACATCCTTGATTTCTTTGCGTTGATAGAAACTCAGTCCGCCATAGATGCGATATGGGATATTATCTTTCAGCATTTGTTCCTCAAAGGCACGACTCTGCGAATTGGTACGATAGAGTATTGCAAAATCGCAATAACGTCCGTTTTCCGTCTTTCTGATACGTCGGATATCATTACATACGATAATAGCCTCCTCCTTGTCACTATAGGCTGGTTTAAGTACAAGGTGTTCACCCTCGTCATTCTTACTATAAACCGTTTTAGGAATCTGCCGTTGATTATGACGGATCAGACTGTTTGCTGCATCAACGATATTTTGGGTTGACCGGTAATTTCGTTCGAGTTTGAAGAGGCGTGTATTGGGGTATTCCTGTTGGAAATTAAGAATGTTGTCTATATTAGCACCACGGAATCCATAGATACTCTGGGCATCATCGCCAACCACACAGATACGTCCTGTGGATTTGGTGAGTTGCGAGACAATAGCTTGTTGGACGTAGTTGGTATCTTGATACTCATCCACGAGTACATACTGAAAACGGTCGATATACTTCTGCAAGACCTCTTCATTAGCATCGAAAAGCATAAAGGTGTTCACCAGTAAATCATCAAAATCCATGGCATTGGACTGTCTGCAACGCTCACAATACCTATTGTATATTGCAGAAATTGACGGTTGACGACGTATTGCATCATCTTTCGCCCATGCACTCATAGCATAAGTCTGTGGTAACACCAGATGGTTTTTCGCCATGGAGATGCGATCGGCAACAGAAGCGGGTTTATAGATCTTATCGTCAAGATCCATTTCCTTGATGATGTTCTTCACCAGCGAACGGGAATCGCTTTGGTCGTATATCGTAAAGGACGACTGATAACCAATGGCTTCCGCTTCAACTCGCAGGATGTGTGAGAAAACGGAATGAAAGGTACCCATGTGAAGACCGCGAGCTCTGTCTGTACCAACCAGATTCGCAATACGTTCCTTCATCTCGCGAGTTGCTTTATTTGTAAATGTCAATGCAAGGATATTCCACGGAGCCAGTCCTTTGCTCAAAAGGTATGCTATTTTATAGGTCAGCACACGCGTTTTGCCCGATCCTGCCCCTGCAATAACCAATTGCGGACCATCACACCATTCTACTGCTGTGCGCTGGCTTTCGTTAAGATTGTCGAGTATATCTTCCATTGTCATTTGTTTTTTTTCAATAGGGTTTTGATAGAATGAGCCCTCGATTCTCATCGGGGGCTCATAACAACACAAACACAAAATAAAAACGCAGTCCCACTATTGAAGACTGGTTAGTCTTAAGTATAATTTAAAAATTATTGTATTCCTTCTTCACGAAGCTTCTGCTGCCAGCGCCACGCACTCATGAGCGTGTCTTCCAGAGAAGTTTCGGCTTTCCATCCCAATACTTTGTTGGCTTTCTCTGGATTAGCCCATACCTTTTCGATATCTCCCTCGCGACGAGGAGCGAAAGTCCAGTTGAGCTTAACGCCTGTAACTTTTTCAAAAGTTTCAACGATTTCCTTGGTAGAGCAGCCATGTCCTGTTCCAATATTGAATACCTCAAGGGCTTCGCTGTCGGTATCAAGCACACGCTCCATGGCTTTCACATGAGCCTTTGCCAAATCTACCACATAGATATAATCGCGGATGCATGTTCCGTCAGGAGTATTGTAATCGTTACCAAACACTTTGAGCTGTTCACGAATACCCATAGCGGTCTGGGTTACATAAGGTATGAGGTTCATAGGCACGCCATTGGGCAGTTCGCCGATAATGGCTGTTGGGTGCGAACCAATCGGATTGAAGTAACGCAACAGGATAGCCTTGATGGGTGCTCCGCTGTGAATATCGTCGCGGATAATCTCCTCGTTGATCTGCTTGGTGTTACCATAAGGACTCTCTGCCGGTTTGATAGGAGCATCCTCTGTAACAGGAAGGTTCTCTGGGGCTGGCTGACCATAAACCGTACAGCTTGACGAGAAAATAATGCCTTTCACATCATGCTTAGGCATGAGTTCCAGCAAATTCACCAAACTAACAATATTGTTACGATAATAAAGTAAAGGCTTCTCAACACTCTCGCCCACAGCCTTCGATGCAGCGAAATGGATAATTCCAGAAATATCGGGATACTTTGAGAACACACGGTCCATCGCAGCAAAATCGCAGCAATCCACTTGCTCGAATGCAGGACGAACTCCCGTAATCTTCTCGATACCGTCCACTACCTTTGCATCGGAGTTGGACAGATTGTCAACTATCACCACTTTATATCCGGCATTCTGCAGTTCTACGGTAGTGTGACTACCGATGAATCCTGTTCCACCTGTTACAAGAATTGTTTGCTTCATTTTCTTATGCTTTAAAAGAATCTTTGCAAAGTTACACATTATTTTCTTATAAAAAAAATATATTTGCGGAAATATGACCTATATCTTATATTTCTTTTTTTTATGATGTGCTTTTTGGGGTACTCCTGTGGTATTCATGTGGGCGGCTGTCTTAATGCCACGATAGCCATTCCACCGGCTGATAATACGACGCACATAGTCTTCGGTTTCTGTTCCACGCATATATCCGTTCTTCACCACTGGGTCATTATAATATTGCGGTTGCGATAAAGCAAGGATATACTGACTCACATCATTCCAGCGATGCGGGTCACGACCGTGCTTGCGGGTGAGTGCCATGGCGTCTCTCACATGATACGACCCGCCATTATAGGCTGCCAGTACAAATTTGATACGTTCCGTCCGATTGGGAATATCTCGGAAATGTCCGTCCAGTTCCTCAATAAACTTCACAGCAGCGGCAATATTCTTGTCTGCATCAAACAAATCGGAATGAGCCAGTCCGAGATGGTTTGCTGTTGACGGCATGATCTGCATCAGACCACAGGCACCTGCCCATGAACGAGCTTGCGAGTCGAATGTTGACTCTTGATAACATTGAGCTGCCAAAAGTCGCCAGTCCCATCTGATACGACGGGCATGTTGCTGGAATTGTGCATCATATTTAGAAATCACGCCTCCTTTCGCATTGAGCATCGGCGCAAATACGCGTCGGCGAACCGAACGAGACGACAGCAGATACTGTTCTTCCTTACGTGTCTCGGCAATCAGCTGAGGACGAAACCATGCTTTTATTTCTTTTTCCAATTGAGGTTTATCGGGACCTATCCGCCACGCCAGCCGATCGTCTCGTCCTGCGAACAGCGCCACATCGGCTTCACCATCCTTGATGCGGCGCACCATCTCTGCCGAATCCCGACAGACCTCGACGCGCAGTCCCACGCCAATCTTTTCCGCAAAGCGTTGACACAGCAGGTATTGAGTTCCAAGATAATGACCATGATAATCATAATAGGTCTCTGGACCCGTCATGGTCAAAACAATCATTTCGCCATTACCCACAATCTGCTCCAAGTCAAAATCTGCCGACAACGAATCTTGCTCCTCTCCCCAAGGTGTGAGTTGAGGTTCATCCTGTTGGTGCTTGCATGCAGCACACAAAAGCAAGAGAGCAAAAACGTGTATATATATTCTCTTTCGCATCAATTTATTAAAATTTCGTTGCAAAAGTAATCAATTTTTTGGAAATATTACCAGAATTGCGTACTTTTGCAAAGGAAATCATCAGAAATAGATTTTTATATGTTGAGAATTGCAGTACAATCCAAAGGTCGTCTGTTTGACGACACGATGAATCTGCTCGCAGAAGCAGATATCAAAGTCAGTTCAGGACGACGCACCCTATTGGTACAATCACAGAATTTCCCCTTAGAAGTGCTCTATTTGCGCGACGACGATATTCCACAGAGCGTTGCAAGTGGTGTTGCTGACATTGGCGTAGTAGGTGAAAACGAATTTGTAGAACGTGGCGAAGATGCTCAAATCATCTCACGCTTGGGATTCTCCAAATGCAGACTTTCACTGGCCATTCCTAAAGACATCAATTATCAGGGGTTGGCATGGTTCAACGGCAAGAAAATTGCTACATCCTATCCTAATATCCTGCAACATTTCATGGAGCAGCACAACATCAACGCCGAAATCCACGTCATCACAGGTTCCGTAGAAATCAGTCCGGGAATCGGTTTGGCTGATGGTATCTTCGACATCGTCAGCAGCGGATCCACATTGGTCAGCAACAACCTGAGTGAGGTGGAAGTGGTCATGCAGAGCGAGGCATTACTCATCGGCAACAAAAATATGAGTCAGGAGAAGCGCGAAATACTCGAACAGATGCTCTTCCGCTTTAAGGCCGTCAAAGACGCAGAAGACAAGAAGTACGTGCGCATGAATGCCCCCAAGGCAAGACTACAGGAAATCATCAGCGTATTGCCAGGACTGAAGAGTCCTACTATCATTCCATTGGCCGACGACGACTGGTGCTCCGTACATACCGTACTCGATCAAAAGCGTTTCTGGGAGATTATCGGCAAACTGAAAGAAATGGGTGCACAGGGCATTCTCGTGACTCCTATTGAAAAAATGATACTTTAAGCGAAAGACAAACGCTTCTTTATCACTTATCCTGTCACTTACAGGTTAACCCCCACAAGAGTAGAGCAAGGTAATTGCTCTACTCTATGCTATTAAAAAAGGAAATAACATAACGGAAGGAATTTAAGCTATGAGAACTTATCGATACCCGCAACAAAACGAATGGAAAGAAATTATCCAGCGTCCACATCTGGACCTCTCCAAGCTCCATGCCACGGTGACTGGGGTGCTCAACGACATCAAAGAGCATGGCGATGAGGCTGTCAAGAAGTACGAGGCGCAGTTTGACCACGTAACACTCCATTCTTTGGCTGTTTCAGCACAGGAGATGGACGAGGCAGAACATCTGTTGGATGATAAACTGAAAGCTGCCATCATTGTGGCACATGACAACATTCATGCCTTTCATGCAGCACAAAAGTTTGAAGGGAAACCCATTGAAACGCGTCAAGGCGTGACATGCTGGCAAAAAAGTGTGGCGATCGAAAAAGTCGGATTGTATATTCCTGGGGGGACTGCCCCACTCTTTTCCACAGTTCTCATGCTGGCTACTCCTGCAAAAATTGCAGGATGCAGCGAAATCGTACTCTGCACCCCGCCAAACAGCGAAGGCAAAGTGAATCCTGCCATTCTCTATGCCGCACAGGTGGCTGGCGTCAACAGAATCTTCAAGGCTGGAGGCGTACAGGCCATAGGTGCCATGGCATACGGAACGGAAAGCGTACCGAAAGTCTATAAGATTTTTGGACCGGGAAACCAATACGTCATGGCTGCCAAACAACAGGTTAGTCTCGATGAGGTGGCTATCGACATGCCCGCTGGACCGTCGGAAGTATGTGTCATTGCCGACCACCAGGCCAATGCAACATTCGTAGCAGCAGACCTGCTGTCTCAGGCAGAACACGGAATCGACTCACAGGTGTTGCTCATCACCACCTCTGAGGAGAAACTCCAGGAGATACAAGAGGAGGTTAATCGCCAACTGCAAGCATTGCCACGCAAGGAAATGGCAGCAAAAGCGTTGGAAAACAGCAACTATGTCTTGGTAAGCGATCTCGATGAGGCCATGAAACTGTCTAATGCCTATGCACCGGAACACCTCATTTTGCAGGTTGAGGACTATGAGATCTTGGCAGAAAAGGTCATCAATGCAGGAAGTGTCTTCCTCGGAAAATATGCCTGCGAGAGTGCAGGAGACTATGCAAGCGGCACCAACCACACACTCCCCACTCATGGCTATGCAACAGCCTACAGCGGCGTGAATCTCGACAGCTACTGCCGTAAAATCACCTTCCAACACCTTACAGAACAAGGCATCAGGGAAATTGGCCGCGCCGTGGAACTCATGGCAGAAGCCGAACAGCTTGATGCTCACCGTAACGCAATGACAGTTAGAATAAAATCGCTTAAAGCATGAAACAACTTGAACAACTGGTAAGACCAAATATTTGGAAACTCGCACCTTATAGCTCTGCCCGCGACGAATACTCAGGCAAGCAGGCTCACGTCTTTCTCGATGCCAACGAGAATCCGTACAGCATGACCGACAATAACAGATACCCAGACCCACTCCAGCGAGAACTCAAAGTGGCGCTGTCCAAGGTCAAGGGTGTCGCTCCTGAGCATATTTTTCTCGGTAACGGTAGCGACGAAGCTATCGACCTGCCTTACCGCATCTTCTGCGAACCGGGACGCGACAACGTGGTGGCCATCGAACCTACATACGGCATGTACCGCGTGTGCGCAGATATCAATAATGTGGAATATCGCACAGTGACGCTCAACGAGAGTTTTCAGTTTCAGGCCGATCAAATATTGCAGGCTTGCGACGAGCACACCAAACTGATATGGTTCTGTTCGCCCAACAATCCTACAGGAAACTCACTCGACAGACAGGAGATGCTCCATGTCGTAGAACGCTTCCAGGGTATTGTCATCATCGATGAGGCGTACATCGATTTCTCACGCCAGCAGTCGTTCCGTAGCGAACTGGCAACCCACCCCAACCTCATTGTGCTCAACACCATGAGCAAGGCATGGGCATTGGCAGCAATCCGCTTGGGCATGGCATTTGCCAGCAAGGAAATCATCGATATATTTAATAAGGTGAAATACCCCTATAATATCAACCGACTGACACAGGCAGAGGCGATGGAAGCCCTTGCCAACCCCTATGACGTGGATAGATGGGTGAAAAGTATTCTCGACGAGAGAGTTCGCATGATGAAAGCATTCCTCGAATTGCCGGTTTGCCAACAGGTATTTCCGTCAGATGCCAACTTCTTTCTGGCTCGCATGACCGATGCACAGTCTATCTATGACTATCTGGTCGATCATGGAATTATTGTACGCAACAGATCACGCATCACACTATGTCATAACTGTCTGCGTGTGACCATCGGACTGAAGAGCGAGAACAACGAACTTATTGCTGCATTACGGCAATACGTACAATAAACCCGATGTCCATGGAAAGACTGTGGAATGCCAATTACGTGAAGGTCATGACAGCCAATTTCTCGCTGTTCTTTGCCTTCTATCTCCTGACACCTCTTCTGCCACTCTATCTCAGCGAAACTTTCGGAGCTACGAAAGACGTGATAGGACTGGTGCTTTCGGGATATACCGTTACGGCATTACTCTTCCGGCCATTCAGCGGTTATTTTGTTGATACGTTTCCTCGAAAGAAGGTGCTCATGGTATGCTTTGCCGCATTCTCCATCTTCTTTGCAGGATATCTGGCTGCAGGAACCTTGTTGATGTTTGCATTGGTCAGAACATTACACGGAGGACCCTTTGGTGCGCTCACGGTTGCCAATTCAACGGTAGCCATCGATGTGCTCCCTTCCTCACGACGTAATGAAGGCGTGGGCTATTATGGCCTGAGCAATAATCTTGCCATGGCCATCGCACCAACATTTGCCATTTATATCTATGCCGAGACCCACAATTTCGAATTGCTGTTTTGGATGGCTTTGATCATAGCGACATTCGGTTGGATGGTGGATGCGACAGTTCGGCTAAAGCCCACTACCGTCACCCAGGAACCTAAGCGCATCTCCCTCGACAGATTCTTTCTGGCACGTGGCTGGATGCTGGGGTTCAACATGATATTCTTCGGATTCTGTTTTGGCGTACTGAGCAACTATCTGGCGATCTACGGCAAACAGGTCTTGGGAATGACTGGAGGAACAGGAACGTGGTTCCTGCTCTGTTCCATCGGTCTGATGATGTCGCGACTACAGGGGAGCAAGGCGCTACGCCAAGGCAAACTCACACAAAATGCGACAGAGGGCATGCTCCTCTCGCTGGCAGGATACACCATCTTCGTCGCCTGTCCTGACATGGTCGGCTATTACGGCTCAGCCATACTCATCGGATTAGGCAACGGACACCTGTGGCCTGCCTTCCAGAATATGATAATCTCCATGGCACACCACAACGAGCGGGGCACGGCAAACTCCACCATACTCATCTCGTGGGACGTAGGCGTCGGCATAGGCATTATCGCTGGCGGAGCCATTGCCGAGCACTTAGGCTACGCTACCGCATTCTGGACCGTATCAGTCACTCATGCGCTGGGAGTATTGCTCTATTTCGTGCGAACCAGAAGATTCTTCCTCTCAGGACGTTTAGATCAGCCATCGGCATCCTGACATCAGACAAACGACATCCATCACCCCTATAATTCTAATAAAATTGGAAAAGAAGAAAAAGGAATTGACGCTCAAGAAACGACCATCGGTCTTTCTGTCTATACTGCCGCTAATTGTATTGGTGGTCATGCTGACCTTCACCATCCGATCGTTTGGCAGCGATTCTCTTGAAGGAGCAAGCCAAATCACACTACTCTCTGTATCTGCGCTTTGCGTACTCATCGGAATGGTATTCCTTCATGTGCCGTGGGCAAGTTTTGAGAAAGCCATCACGAAAAATGTGGAAAGTGTGGCAAGTGCCCTCACCATCCTGCTGTTCATCGGTGCGTTAAGTGGCGCATGGATGGTCAGCGGTGTTGTCCCTACGCTCATCAGCTACGGAATACAGCTTATCCATCCCGATATTTTCCTCGCTTCTGCCTGCGTCATCTGTGCCTTGGTAAGCCTTATGACGGGTAGTTCGTGGACCACCATTGCCACCATCGGAATAGCCCTGATGGGCATCGGACGCGCACAGGGATTTAGCGACGGATGGATTGCCGGAGCCATCATCAGCGGCGCCTATTTCGGCGATAAGATTTCGCCCCTTTCCGAAACCACCGTATTGGCGTCTGGAAGCATGGGCGTTCCCTTGTTCCGCCACATCCGATACATGCTGATCACCACCATTCCTTCCTTGACCATTGCGCTGATACTCTTTACCATAGGCGGTATTCTGTATGCCACCAACGACAGTCAGAACATCATGTCGTTTACAGCCGCTTTGGAACAGCGTTTCCATATCACCCCATGGCTTCTGGCAGTCCCTGTACTGACCGGCGTGATGATCGCACGCCGATGGCCGCCATTGATCACGCTGTTTCTCTCCACCTTGATGGCCATCATCTTCGGTCTGATCTTCCAGACCGATGTGTTTCGCGACATCGACCCGTCACTCTTCAAGGCTGCCATGAAAAGCGTTTACGGCAGTACGTCTGTGGCTGACGACATCCCCGTACTGACTGAACTCGTCTCCACGCGCGGAATGGCTGGCATGATGAACACCATCTGGCTCATCATCTGCGCCATGTGCTTCGGAGGTGCCATGTCGGCAGGTGGCATGGTAGGCGGCATCACACGCCTTTTTGTTCATTTGGTGAAGGGACGCACCACCATGGTGGCATCAACAGCCTGCACCGGAATGATGATGAATCTTGCGGTGGCAGATCAGTATCTGTGTATCCTGCTGACGGGAAATATGTTTAAGGACATCTATGACCGTCAGGGGTACGAGCGCTGCCTGTTGAGTCGCACGACGGAAGATGCCGTTACCGTCACTTCCGTCCTCGTGCCTTGGAACACCTGCGGCATGACGCAGGCCACGGTATTGGGCGTTGCCACGTTCACCTATCTGCCCTATTGTTTCTTCAATATCCTCAGCCCGTTGATGAGCATCTTCATTGCTTCCATCGGCTATAAGATAGTGAGACACAAGCCTGATTTATCCACTGACAACAACAATACGCCATCATGATACAGCAAACCACCTTTTCCCTTGCCCCCAAACGCAGGGGGTGCCATCTGGTGACCAACGAGATACTGGCAAACCTCACCGCTCCGTTGCCTGAAACCGGACTCCTCAACCTCTTCGTACAGCACACCTCGTGTGCACTCTCTATCAACGAGAATGCCGATCCTGATGTGAGAACGGACATGGAAGAGATTCTCAATCATGTTGTAAGAGAAAACGAGTCATACTACCAACATGTATTCGAAGGTGCTGACGACATGCCTGCCCATGCCAAATCATCGCTCTTCGGCGTGAGCCTGTCTATTCCCATCACTCACGGCAGACTCAACCTTGGAACATGGCAGGGCATCTATCTCTGTGAATTTCGAAATCATGGCGGATCACGACGTATCGTCGCCACCGTCATATCATGATCTGTAATTCATAACCGCCTAAGCATTATGTCATTTTCTAAATCTATTAAAACAAAGTCTTTAATGCTGATCATGGCATGCGGACTACTGTTCCAACCGCTTCAAGCCGCCGTACGCGACACCATTTCCCTGTCGCGCAACTGGCAGTTTTACAGAGGCGATGTGGCCCACACCGATGAGTTGAAAAACAAGAGCATGGAAGTGGTTCATCTGCCCCACGATTTCCAGATCTCGCAACCATGGGTAGCTCCGCAACAAGACGAGAAGGTCAACAAAAATGATGCTGCCAACAATACCAAGAGCCGACTCAGCAGCAGAGGATTCAAGGAGATGGCTGTTGGTTGGTACAGGCGTACCGTCACCCCAGACAACAGTTGGAAAAACAGGCGCATCGTGCTCGATGTTGAAGGCATCATGCTCGTGGGCGATGTCTATCTCAACGGACAACGGATAGGAGGCACAGACTACGGCTATCTCGGTTTTGAAACCGACATCACCGACAAGCTGATCTTCGGTCAGGAAAACGAAATACTCGTCAGGGCAGACACCCAGTCTCCCGACAATTCACGATGGTACACCGGTGGCGGCCTCTATCGTGACGTGCGCTTGATCATCAGCAATAAAGACACGCATTTTGCACGCCACCCTTTATTCATCACAACCGTTGACAACCGACAGGTGTGCATTCAAGCGGAGCTGTTCAACAAAAGAAAGGCAGAACCCCTGACCGTCGGAGTAACGATCGTTGACCAGAACGGACAGACCGTTGCCCAACACGAACAACCCCTCCACTACTCGCCACGCTGGCGACAGCGTGAATATCCGTTGGACACGATAACCCTTCAGCATCCACAGCTCTGGTCGTGTGAAAGTCCGTACCTTTACACCGCCATCGTCACGATCTACAACCGTCAGCACCAGCCCCTCGACCAGGTATCGCAGTCCTTCGGCGTGAGAACCATCGCGTTTTCTCCACAATACGGCCTGCGCATCAACGGAAAGAAAGTGCTGCTCAAGGGCTTTGCCAATCACCATACACTCGGCGCATTGGGAGCGGCAGCCTACCCTCGCGCCATTGAAAAGCGGCTGCAACTGATGAAGTCGTTTGGCTACAACCACGTCCGTACTGCCCATAATCCATATAGCGAAGAGTTTCTGAACCTCTGCGACAAATACGGAATCATCGTGGTCAACGAACTGTACGACAAATGGCTGCAACAGTTTGCCGGAGGACGCACGTCCTGGCAGAACCTATGGCAGAACGACATCACAGAATGGGTGCAGCGCGACCGCAACCACCCCTCCGTCGTCATGTGGAGCTTAGGCAACGAACTGCAACAGCGGTCCGACCTCCCCTTCAACGATTGGGGTGTTACCGCCTACCGCCTCATGCGAACCCTGCTGCACCGTTACGACACCACACGTCCCACCACCGTAGCCATGCATCCACGCTATAGGAGTCTCGAAACCGATTCGTTGCCGGCACCGTTGGCTATCGCAACAGACATCGCCTCCTACAACTACAGATACCAGTACTTCCCTGGAGACCGCAAGCGTTATCCCGACCATATCTTCTATCAAAGTGAGGCCAACACCTCGATGATAGGCACCAACTTTTTCGGCATGAACCACGATTGGGTGGTCGGACTGGCATATTGGGGTGCTATCGACTATCTTGGCGAAAGCATGGGGTGGCCCGTCAAGGGATGGAACCAAGGGGTGTTCGACATCTCCTTGCAACCCAAGCCATTGGCATATCTCGTCAAGAGCATGTTTACCACCGAACCCACTGTTCACATCGCCATCCTGGATCATGCGCAGCATATCGAAGAATGGAACGGCATCAATGTGGCTGTTGACCAATTATCAGATCATTGGAACAGGACAGCAGGCGACACCCTCTCGCTCTACACCTATACCAATGCCGAGGAAGTAGAACTGCTGCTCAACGGAAAGTCATTAGGCAGGAAGCGCAACACCCTATTGCCCACACAGCGCAACCGCATCTTCTGGCGAGGTATCGTCTATCAGCGAGGGCGCCTGGAGGCTGTTGCCCGCAACAACGGAAAGATAGTGGCTCGCCACAGGATAGAAACCACAGGAGCGGCGACTGCCTTACAGATAGAAGCCGACAACAGCCAGTGGAAAGCTGACGGGAAAGACCTGCAACATCTGCGCATCACAGCCATTGACCGCCAAGGACGTCGGGTGTGGGATGTCAACGACCCATTGGTGTTTAAGGTAGAAGGTCCGGCAGAGATTGTTGCCACAGACAACGGCGATTTGCAGTCCGATGAGGTTCATGTCGGCAACCGTCGCCACCTCTACCACGGCTCAGCGTTAGTTATTCTGCGTTCCACCGGCGACACCGGCCATGTAAGACTCACCGTTGACAGTAAAGGACGCTATCCTCAAACCATCTGGAAAGGCAGCACATCGCACTCACGAAGATAAAAAAAATTAAGTTTCGCAACTGATGGAATTGATTGAACGGTCGTTCGGGAAGTTAAGAGACAATAGCCTTTTGCCGTAAGACGTAGGACATTTGTCCCTTAACTTCTCTCTAACTTCCCTCTAACTTCCCTAACTTCCCTTAACTTCCCCACATGCGAAAGTTCAGTTACTGTTATTTTATTTCTCGTTGATGCTGATGACGGTAAGTCCGCCGTTTCTGCCGGCTACGAACGAGGCTGTACGCTCGCCGCCACGCTCGATGTAGGGCAGGAAGAGGGGCTGCTCCTTGATGAAACAGCCTGTTACGAAGCGGTCGCCAGGCTGCAGTTTGCTGTTCTCTGATTTCTCTATTTCATAGGTGCTGTCGCCCAGATAGCGGAGCTGCAGCAGACGGTTGGGACTCCAACCGATAGAAACAAGAGTACCTTCTTGTAAATCGCTACTTACCAGCTGGCTTGCCTTGAAGAAAGAACTGTTGTACTTGGTGCTGGTCTTGAGCCAATGGGTAAATTCCATGTAGTTCTTATGCCCGATGTATTGGGAAAGCACATCGAGGGTTACCATGCGCGGCTTATGATTGTCGCTCACGTATCCATAGAGTCGTTTGAGGGTGGATGGAGAAATAGTTCCACATGTTTTCTTCTCCAGATAGAGTGAAAACTCTTCGAAGTCGGTTGTCGTGGCAAGAATCTTGCCATATTTCTGTTCTACGAGCGATTTGAGCTCTTCTATTTCTGGTGTTGTCATAATTTATTCTTTAACAGTATGAATGTTCGACAATTTTATTCTTCAACGATATGGGTGAATTTGCCCCATATCTTATGGTTCTGATACCCCTTTTTCATGCCTGCAGGAATGTGGACCACGCAGGTGGTGAAGAAGTTGGTTACCTTGTTGGAGAAGGCGTTTTCTTCGCAGTAAGGTATCATGGAAGCAGAAACATAGAGGTCGGTAAGCGGACTTTCATCGAAAGCGTAGTTGCTGATATGTTCGGTTTTTGCTCCCAGATATACTTTCGTGAGCTTCCTGCAGCCTTGGAAAACGCCCGTAGGAATCAGCTTGATGCCTGCCCCGAGATGTATTTCCTTTATCTGGCTGTCCATGAAGGCGCCTTGACCTAATGTTTTGACGTTGTCTGACAGATAAAACACCTCGATGCTGCATTCCTTGAAGGCGTAGGCGCCAATGGAGGTAAAGGTGGAAGGAAGGGTGTATTTGCCCTTCTTGCCCATCGGAAACCAGACGATTTTGTTGCCTTCTGCATTCAGCAGCACGCCGTCCTGACTCTTGTAGTAAGCGTTGGCAGGCGAAACCGTAAGGGCTTCGAGCGCCGTGCATCCGCTGGAAGGGAGAATGCTGTCTGCTGAGGCAGGAATCTCTATCTCGCGGAGCGAAGTGCAATCGGCAAACGCATCTTTCCCGATGGTGGTTGCATCGGCTGGGAGAACTACGTGGGTGAGCTTCTCGCAACCGGCAAATGTGCCTTGCACAATCTGGTTTTCTGCAGCTTCGTGATGATAAGGACCTACCATTCCGCCTGCTGCGAGGTGAACGTCGGTAAGGACTATATCTGAGAGCTTGCCTGGGGTGGATGCATTATTATTGTCGCGCCCCATCATCAATCTCAGACAACTGAGGTCTTCGCCGTTCAGGGTTCCGGCTATGGTCAGCTGGGTATAATCGTAAAGATGGTTGCCCATAAGCTGGGTCAGTTCGCCAGTTTCGTTTAGCGTAATGGCGTCGCTCGTATTATATTTGATGGCGGTTCCTATGGTTTCTCCTACCGTATTCCGGGCGAAAGGCTGAAACTCGTAGTGGGCATTCCGCTCCAGATTTCCGATATGCAACTTGATCTTGCCCTCCTTTCCGTCAAAGTTTTCTAAGATGTATTTCTGCTTGTTCTCCGGCTCGCCGGTCTGATAAACGTAGCATCCGGTTTCGGTCATCGGTTCGCCGCCATCATCGGTTATTTCGTAACTTACGAAAGCGCTCATCGGTCCGTGGCTCAAGAGCGTGGCCGATGTAAGTTTCGGACTCATATTGGGTAGAGTGGTGAAACTCATCATGTTGCTGGTTGTGGTTATTCGGCCGTTGTTGCCCTGCAGCATATAATAATAGGTAGTGCCCGCTTTGAGCCCCGTCAGAACCAGCGAGACGTCAGCTCCCTGGGCATGAACCTCGCTGGTATTGAGGTCCATGCTCTCCGAAGTGCCGTATCTGAACAGAAGTTTCGGCATTTCTGTTTCTCCCTCTATGGTAGCTGATCCGTTGAGGGTAGCCTCTGTTCGGGTGATATGGGTCGCCTCTGTGGTTATCAGATGCGGCTCCAGATAGGCAGGCTTATCGCTATTGCTGCACCCTGCCATCATCATGTTTCCTATCAGGAGGGCAAGAAATCTGATGTTGCGTAATATGCTTTTTATGTTCATTTCTTACTTCTTTTGTTTTCCTATTTTAATACCTATGCCGATGCTGCCCTGCCATTGTTTTCCGGCGATGGTGATGGCTGAGGCTGCGATGCTCACTCTGTTGAACGAGGCGAGCACACCCAGCTGGGCTGCGAAGCCTTTGTGGTTAAGGTCTTCGTTGAGCAGGTATCCGCCTCCGCTGCTCTCGGTCTGTTGCCAGGCTGTAGCGGCTTTGCCGTAGCCTACGCCTTCGAAGAGACAGAAGCCATGCGTGATGTAGTGGATGGCTCCAGCGGTAAAGGTGTAGTTCTGGTGGCGTGTACTGCCTGTATAATAAGGTTTGATGCTGCTGCCCGGCGTTAAACCTTCTTTGTTGCAGGTTCCCTCTGTGCTGCCTATGCTCTTGAGGTTGCTGCTGGCATGGATAAAGAAGCCGTGGCGGCGCATCAGGGCGAAGAAGAGACCATAGGACGGTCCGTCTTCATGAAGGGATAGCGTGGCGAGCGTGTAGAGGGCGAGTGGCATCTTCTTACGTACTTGTGGGATGGCAATCGTATCTATTACCGTCTTTACCTCTACGATGGTGTCGTGCTTCTCCTGGATGATAGGAGTAGGCTTGGGCAGTTTCAGTTTCAGCTCGTAGGTCATTCTGTTTTCCAGCGGTTCGCTGAACCGGTAATCGCGGAGCACGCCCCATTCCGGATGCTTGATGGTAAGCAGTTTGGAGCCTTTAGGAAGATAGAGCCAGATTTCGCCCACTTTATCTTTTCGCGATACGATTCCGAGCGGGGTGGAGAAGGCAAAGTCGGAGGGTGCTTCTACCTTCACCAGGGCACAAGGGTCATCGTTGAGGTCGCGCACGGGGGTGATAAAGGCACTCACGTCGTTGGGCAACAGACGGAAACCTGCTACCGAAAACTCTTGTGCCTGGACGGATGCCGACCACAGGCTTAATATGAATAAGAGTATCGTGAGTCTAAAACCACCAACTCTTAACTTCTCACTCCTAACTGCCATCATATTATTCTAAATTAAAGTCTTGTATACTGATTACATCGTCTCCGCTATGTACGGTTCCTGCCGGTTGCCAGGTACGCACGTGGATGAGCGGCATGGACGGGTTGCGGAAATCCCAGATCAGAAAGAGATAGCCGTCGTCTGCGTAGCGGTCGCTCTTGTATTGTTGTCTTAGGGTGACGCTGTAAATGCCGTCCATCGTAGGATGGCGCATGATGCGGAATCCCGAGAATTTCAGGTCTATCTTTTGGTTGACTGTAAATACCTTCGCCAGTCTTGAAATATAGTCTTTCTTCGAGTGAATGGCGTAGGTTACTTTTGCTTCAGCCTGACACTTGTTGTCGTTGGCTACAGGTTTTACCACGTTTCCTACGATGATGAGTGCCTTGTCGCTAAACACCTGTTTCAGAAAATCAAGATCCTTGGTGGTATAGGCTGTGCGGAAATGTTCGCAGTAGTTGAGGATGGTGTGGCGGCGTCTGGCATCGGTCTCTGTGAGTTTGCCCTGCATGATTTTCAAGGCTTCTTTGTAGAAAGGATTCGACTGCGCCATCGTCTTGAGATCTACCTGCGAAAGATGGCTGGTCTTTCCTGCTTTTGATGCCTTCGCTTGCCTGCTTGCCTGTTCTTCCGGTTGGTAATCAGTCGCACTCTTCGTGCCTTCTTCCGTCTCTCCGTTCATCAGCATCAGCATCTGCGCCTGCTGCCTGTTGGCTTCCGGAACCGCATATTTACTGTCTTCTGTGAATACTACCATGCCCTGGCGGTCGATAAATCCCTCTCTCTTAGAGTTTTGCTCGCGGAACCGGAGCTGCCCGTTGCGGAAACGGGTGTCTAGCAGACAGCCACGCAAAGGGATGGTAAACAGCTCGTTACCGTCTGCATCTTCTACCACGTATCGCTTGCCTTTCGCGCCGTTGTCCTGTTCTACAAGTTCCAGTCCTTCGTTCACTCCGTATCGGATTTCCTGACAGTTGCCTTTATAAACGGCAGAGGGCAGCAGCCACAAGGCTGCCACCCATCCTCCGAGAAGGAGTGCTAGAAGGGATAATATCAATACCGTCTTCTTCATTTATAATTCTCTGTATTCTTATCATTCATAGCCCTTCGGGAGAAAGGCTTTCTTATTTATTTCCCCCAGTTCTGAATCTCGCCGCCTATCTCTATCTTCACCTGGTCTGGGTTGTCAGAAATAATGAAGTTGACAAGATGTTCGGTTCCGGGTTTAAACCAGAATCTGCTCTCGAAGAGATAACTTACACCTTTCATTACTACTTCGATGAGTGGTCTTCGGTTTTCGATGCGTTGAGGCACGATGATGGCCGAGTAGATGTAGTCGCTCTCTTGATGGGCGATGATGCTCTGCTGGGTTCCTTTCACATAACGGGTTGCTACGCCTGCCTGAAGGTCGATGGTGGCTGTAGGTACCGTGCTGTGGATGGTTACCTGGGCATGGGTAGGCATGTCTCCCTCAAAATCTTCGCCCTTGATCAGGCGTATCTTGAGCTTGCTCATGATGTGCTTGAAGTTGAGGCTGATAGGGGAGTTGGATGCCTGGATGTCCTTGCTGGTGGCAAAGAGCAGGTCGCTTGCCTCGTAACCGCCGGGTGCAGTTGCCGTCTTCGGGGTACTCTGGTCGAGGGCTACGCTGAAAGGCTGGTCTGTCGTGCTGCTTACGCCCTGTATGTATGGGTAGTAAGCGTAGGCGTTGTAGGTGCCTTCGTCCCAATAGAGGGTGCGGGCGGCTTCCCATTTGCTGCCATCGTAGGTGAGCGCTTCGTTGTTCACGAGATTGCCGCCTATTTCGAGTGGAGCCTTGCTTTCTGCCACGTAGAGACCTATCTTGTCGTTTGACTCGAAACTGGTTGCCGTGGCACGGCTCTGGCCGGGATAGTTTACGGCAAAAGTCATCGGCGTAGATTGGGCATCCTTGAAGCGGGAGGTTGTTTCCACCTCCTCGCTACATGAAACCATTCCTAATAAAGCCAACGCAAAACTGGCGTGTTTTATTATATGTTTCTTCATTTTTTTTTGTTTTAATGGTCCATATTCTGATTTACCTTGCTCTCGCTCTTAGCGATGCTTTCTAACCTTTGCCATTTTCAGCGGACTGCCTTTATGGAAGACTGGAGCATGCTGGTAGGTTCCGGATGTGCGTTGGTCGCCATTGCCGCCGAATGCACGGCTCTCTACGATTCCCGCATCCCGCTTGTCGTTCTTCACGAAATCTTCGAAACTGTAGGCTTCTCCTGCATACGCCTTGATGCGCTTCACGATACTCTCACGACTGATGGTGCTGTAGTAAGGAATATCGTTGTTCATGCAGGAGTTCGGCTCCGAACGGAATACGCCTCTGTTGTGCATGTAGCCTCCCTCGTAGATGTCTACGATGTCGCTATATCGGTCGTCGAAAATCAGATGACTCCAACCTACGCTATGCATCTTGCCGGTAAGTTCCAGGTTATCAAACCAACCGAGTGACTTGGCTGCTTTGAATTCAAAAACGTGTTCGCAGCAGGTGCAGTCGCAGAAGTCGATGAAGGTGTTGTGATAAATGTATTCATCGCCCAACTTTCCGAATCCGTGTCCACCTGCCTCATGCTGGATTACGCCACGGGTATCGAGTGGATAGTCGTAGGTACTCTGCGGACAGAAGGCAATAGCCGAACCATCTTCCCACATCTGGCAGATGCCGCCGTAATCGGTAGAATTAGGGACCATGATGATCAGCGTCTGATTAAGATTGCCCTTGTTGACGGTTGGAGCGCCCAGAGCATAATCGAATACTTCATCATAATCTGCTTTCAATCCTACGCCACCGGTAAAGGTGGTATTGAATCGGTTGTAGCGGATGGTGTTCACGGTTCCTACGCCCGATTCCGTAGAAAGCGGAATGGCGGTATAGACGTTGAAGTAATCACGGTAAGTCTTGTAAGGCTCAATACCGAAGAAATACTCCACTTCCTGCTTGATATCCGTCAGATATTTGCCGCTGGCAATATCCTTTGCGTTAAAGCCGTCGCCGAGCAGCACGATGTTGATTCCACCATTATTGCCCTTGGTAGCCTTCTGCAGGGTAATCCATTCGTCCTCTCCATATTCATAACCATACTGCGAAACGCTACATTCGTGGGTATAGTCTTTGTCTTTCAGGCGGAATACCACCTTTCCATCACGGCTGTCAGCATTCTTAGCCATTCCCTTGATGGTCAAAGTAACTTCTGTTTTCTTGTTGCCGCTGGCAGGAGAAACCTCACACCAGTCTGGCTTGCTGGCTACTTCCCATTCGCCCTCGGCGTTAATCACCAGTTTCTGCTTATGCTCCGTGCTTAAAGCGCAGGCTACAGATGGTCGGCAAACGAGCTCGTGGTGAGCTGCGATTCGCTTGAAGTCGCACCAGCCTGGTGCTGCCTGATACTGGGAAATGGCAGATTCAGGTACTTCGAGAGTGAAGTTATCCTTGGCTACGCCATTGAAAGCTCCGCTCAAAACATGTGCAGGAACCTCTCCTCTACAAACGATGCTGTAAATGCCAAAATCGTTGGCAAAAGCACCTCCATTATCTCCCCATGTTGGTTCATAACCAATACTAGACAGACTTTCTGGGAAAATAAGTTGTTCTATACTGCGGCAGTTGGCGAAAGCTCCTGCACCGATTGACTCCAAGCCTTCAGGAAATTCCAAAGTACCCATCAATCTCCAGTTTCCTGCAAAGGCGTTTCTGCCGATGGAAACCAATCCGCTAGGCAGCTTTAAAACTCCTGAGAAATCGCATCCATTGAAGGCACTTTCTCCTACAGAAGTTAGGTTTTTAGGTAAGTTCAACTCTCCTTTTAATGGAACATTATTAAAAGCACCTTGGTTGATGCTTGTCAAACCATCATGGAGTTGTAACGTACCATTGAATCCTGTTCCATTAAAGGCACTTTGATTGATTGCTTTTACTCCTTGCGGAATCGTAAGGTTACCTGTCAGATTTTGATCGTTAAAAAATGCAAGATCGCCTATATATTCTAGTTTTTCTGGCAATTTCAACGCCCCATAATACCCAGGGTTATCCCTAAAAGCATGGTGACCGATATATTTCAGATTGTTTGGCAACTTTAACTCACAATTAAAATGACAGCCGTCAAACGCACCTCCAATATCAACTGCACCTCCACCTCCAATATATTCCAAGGTTGTAGGTAGAGAGAGCGAGCCTGTTAAGGAATTACACCACATAAATGCACTAGGACCAATGCGAGTTACTCCCTCTGGTATGATGATAGAACCAGTTAGATTTACACAATTTCTGAAGGCTCTTTCACCAATTCCTGTAAGACTGTCTGGAAGAACGACACGGATTAATGAGTTCTTTTCATCAAATGCACGCTCATGAATTACGTACTTTCTCTCTACCCCATCGTGAGAGTTGTCACCAGAAATCCAAGGTTGATAACCAAATCTTCCATAAACGATAGCTTCTTTCATATTCAGAGATTGAAGATTGCTCATTTCGTCACGCATAAATTCAAAGTCTGTTGGTCCTATCTCGCCGGTAATCTTAAGATTCTTGAGTTTTGTATAGTCCTTATTAGCCGCAGCAATCGCCTCTTTCAGATGCCCTTTCGTTGAGTTGATAACCACGTACTCCTTCGCCGTTGCATCATGACTTACCAAATCATTCTCCCAAGGAGTAATGCTTTCGCTTATCAAAGTAAGCTTATAAGCGCCGCTTCCTGCCTGCTTATCTACCTTGATGCCGAAGTTCATCATCTTGCCAGATACATAGGTAAATGCCTCGTTTTTAGTGAACTTATAAGGTACGCCGCCGATGGTGATGCTGAAGAGGGTTGTGCCGGCAGCCACGGTTTGAGGAACCACGATGGTGCGCCACTCGTCGTTTGTACGAGATGGGATAGTCATGGTGTTCTCTACAGCACCGGCAGTCTTGATATCGCCAGTAGAAAGGTTGATACTTGCCTTGCGGGCTACGTTGGCTGTCAGAACAATCTTCTCCAGATTCGCCCATTCGCCCTCGGCAAAACCGGAACCTTGAATCAGGGTAACGCGGGCATTAGACATGCGATGCGCCATAGGCAAACGGATTACGCTGGTGGTAGGAGCCACATCTGACACCTTGCCCCAGAGAAAATCGCTCGCTTCGTAGCCACCCATTTCGCCATTCTCGGTAGCCTTGCTCTGGTCTTTCTGAACTTCAAACTGATAATCCTCTATGCTCTCTGGGTTGGCAAACGGATAGTAACCATACACATCAATATGCGTATGCTTGTCTTTCCAGAAAAGGTCATAAGCGGAGTTCCACTTATAGTTAGGCTCATCGAAAGTGTGGCGCACATTATCGCCACGGTTGCCGTTTACCTTCAGGGTTCCAGGCTTGTTTCCTTCGTAATCTACGATGTAAACACCCATCACGTCGCCGTTGCAGAAACCGTTGTCGTTGACGCGGGTTACGGCAAGCTGGTCGATATCGCCAGAAAGCCGGATGCGGTTGCTGTCGTGCTGCTCGGTCTTGTCGCCGAAGAAGTCTTCGCTACAGCCCGTCAGGAGCATGGCTCCTGCCGCAAGCAGATATAATAAGGAATGTTTTACTTTTTTCATAAATAATTCTTTTTGGGGAGATGGCCTTTCTCAGTCAGAAAGATCATCTCGTATTATTTCTAGATAGAAAATCGTCTGTTCTGTTATTCAGCTGTTCCGCCATAGTCAATACCGTCGTCTTCCCACTTGCTGATATTTACATTCACGCCGTTGCTGGTCTTGCTGAGCGTAACGGTAAACTTATACTTCTTGCCAGCCTCGAAAGCGGAAAACTGGGATGACTTAGGGAGATTGAAATCTCTGCCGTCAACATTTACGGTAATGAGATTTCCATCGCCTACGGCTTGCGGAATGATGAGCGCCATGTAGCTGTTGCCTTCTTCCTTGAGCGGAATGAGGTTTGTATCATCACCCTGGGCTGTTACGGCACCTGTAGAAAGATTGGCTGTAGCCTGTGTCTTCAGACGGTTGATCTTTACGCTAATCTTGGCTGCAGCAAGCGAAGCCTCTGTAAATCCGTTTCCTGCCACGAGGTTGATGATTATCTGGCTCAACATGTGCTTGGCTTCTATCTTCACGGCGCTTTCTGTAGGAGCCGCATCTGTAGTCTTGCCTATCAGAAGTTCGCTAGCCTTGTATTTTTCCGTTGTGCTCTGGTCAGCATTTACGGTCCAAGGCATCGCCTCTATGTTGCTGATAGTGGCTGTATATGGATAATAAATGTAGAAATCAGCGTGGGTGCTGTTGTCTTTCCAGTAGGTTGGAGTTGCAGCCTTCCAGGTTCCATCATAAGTAAATTTCGTGTTGTCTATATAGTTACCTGTCGTTTGAAGTGTTGCGGCAGAGCCATCGGCTTGATGGTTGACAACAAACAATCCTATCTGGTCTCCCGTTTCAAAAGCCAAATCAGTAGCACGGGTTATCGAAGTGCTGATGTTGATAGGTACTTTTGCTGAAGGGGGTGGACTAGGTGTAGGGCCTAATTCTGAACCTCCACCGGAACATGCGGTTAATGCGAGGAGCATGTTCCCTACGATTGCTAAATACTTCTTCTGTTTCATGATTTCTTCGTTTTATATGATTACTTTTTCATAGGTGTATCTGGAACAGCTAGTTTCATTTACTTTGCAAAGGTAGGAAAAGAAGTGGTATTATACAAGTTCATAATGGTTCATATATGGAAAAGGTGTTAAACAACATGTTTTTAGGGGAGCGGAAACAGTGGAACTGGTTCCAGTTCCACTTGCCAACTGTTAAATCCGTGAAAGCATTGCTGTGTATGTACGATTTTGCTTTTCAAAACTGTTATACTGTAACTGTAACGCAAAAAAAATCGTTTTCGGAAACTGTCAACTGTCAAACTGTAACGCTTGGAATTGACATTGGTTTTGCTCTTATGATGTCGGAAATGTACGATTTTTATCCATACACAATGTTAGGAAAGTGATAATATATTGTTATTAAATCTACCTGATTATGGCACTCAAAGAACGTTTTCGTTAAGCCAGATGAGCAGACCCGAGCTCGTTCGAGGTCTGCCATGGCGAGAAAACGAAGGATGAAATCCAATCTCCACCTTCACAGTTGAATGTTTCAAAAATAAACACCGCAGGATAGATGCGGTAACCAGACGTTACTTCATCTTCACACCCATTTCATGAAGCAAGAAACCGAAGATGTCTGCCTGTTCTTCCATCTGTTTGGCAAGAGGCTTTCCACTGCCATGTCCTGCCTTGCTGTCGATACGAATCAATACAGGCGACTTGCCACTCTGACACTCCTGCAGACGGGCTGCAAACTTGAACGAATGGGCAGGAACAACACGGTCGTCATGGTCGGCTGTCGTGACAAGAGTGGAAGGATAGCTCACACCTGGCTTCAAAGTATGGAGAGGGGAATAGCCCTTGAGATACTCAAACATTTCAGGACTGTCGGCGCTTGTACCGTAATCGGGAGCCCAGTTCCAACCGATGGTGAACTTATGATAGCGCAGCATATCCATCACTCCCACTGCTGGGATGCAGACACGGTAGAGGTCGGGACGCTGAGTCATACAAGCTCCTACCAGCAAGCCTCCATTGCTACCGCCATAGATGGCAAGATGGTTGGAATCGGTATATTTCTCGCTGATGAGCCACTCGGCTGCTGAGATGAAATCGTCAAACACATTCTGCTTCTGCAGTTTTGTACCTGCCAAATGCCATGACTCACCATACTCACCGCCACCACGGAGCGCTGCATAGGCATAGATGCCGCCATTCTCCAAGAAGGGAATGCGCATGGGTGAGAACGATGGGGGATAGCAAATGTTGAAACCTCCATAGCCATAGAGCATGACGGGATTCTTGCCGTTGCGCTTGAGACCTTTACGGTAGGTGAGGAACAGAGGCACCTTGGTGCCGTCCTTGCTGGTACAGAACACCATCTCTGTGGTATAGTCGTTAAGACGGACGTTGACCTTGGGCTGACTTTCTACCTGACTCTTGCCTGTGGCAGGATCGAAACGATAGATGGTGGTAGGAACGGTATAGGAGGTGAAACTGAAGAAGCACTCGTCCTGTTTGCGGCTGCCGCTGAATGAGGCGCTACCAAAGGTTGGCAACTCAATGCGGCTGAGACGCTCTCCCTTGACAGAATAGAGCCATGCCTCGGTACAGTTGTCTTTAGAGTAGGTAAGAATCATGCGGTCAGCGGGCAGAAAAAGCACATCCTGAAGCACACCGTCTTGCTCACCTACCACTTCATGCCAGTCGGTCATGCCGGGTTTACGCACGTCAGCCACCATCAAACGGTAGCGTGGAGCACCTTGGTTGGTGAGGATATAGATGGAATCGCCGATCATCTCTACAGGCGAATAGGTCTTACTGGCGTCTGCTGTCATCTGGATAAACTGCGAGTCTGCCACACGGAGGTCGCGCACATAGAGGTTGTAGCCTTGGTCCATGCCAGACTCGGTAAGAAACATCAGCGTCTCCTCGTCGTTGAGTCCTACACCGTAGAAGCGCAGGGGTTGTGCCGGGTTTTGATAGAACAGCACATCATCGCTCTGAGGGGTGCCGATGCGGTGGTAATAAACTTTCTGTACCTCGTTCTTCGCTGAGGTCTCAAGGCCCTTCTCAGGTGCATCGTAGGCACTGTAATAGAAACCGTCGCCTCGCCATGTGGCATTGGTGAATTTTGCCCATACGATATGGTCGTCAAGGAGTTTTCCGGTTGCCACATCCTTGACATAGATTTCTTCCCAGTCGCTGCCGCTACGCGAAATGACGTAGGCAAAATAGCGTCCGTCGTTGGAGAAGGAAATGCCCTTTACCGCAACGGTTCCGTCGGTGCTGAGACTGTTTGGATCGAGAAAGACGCGCTGTTCACCACCCAACTGGTCCATCTGATAGAGCACCGACTGGTTTTGCAGTCCGTTGTTGCGATAAACGTACCATTTGCCATTCTTCTTGAATGGGGCATAGACTTTCTCGTAGTTGACAACCTGGCGCAACCGTTTAAGATATTTGGCGCGCTGTGGAATCTTGGCCAGATAGGCATTGGTCACTGCGTTTTCTGCTTTGACCCATGCTGCCGTTGCTGCGCTGGTGTCGTTTTCGAGTGGGCGATAGGGGTCAGACACCTTCACTCCGAAATACTCGTCGATGGTATTGTCGGTAGGTGGCGTAGGATAATGCAGCTGTTGTGCATGAACGGCAGCGGCAGTCAAAGAGAGTGCCGATGCGCAAAGAATCTGTTTTATCATAGTTGTTTCGTTTTGTTGTTCCCGGATATGTTTTTCTAAACGTGCTCAGCGGTGGATTTTCATTCCTCCACTTCGCAGGGTTTGAAGTGCATGTCTCTTTCGGCTTTTTCTCTCGGAAATGCAAAATAGGTACATGTGGCTTCTGTGCATATTTTGCCAGAAGAGTCGGCGAGTGTGGCATCGATGATGATGATATTTCGCTTCTGCTCGCGGATATGGGCTCGCACGGTCACCTCTGAATCGTCGGTTGATACGGGGTGCTTATAGTGTGTCTCCATCTTTGAGGTAACACCTGCTGTTTGTAATTTGCGAGTGACGACCCATCCGCACACCTCATCGAGAAGTAATGCCTGGATGCCGCCGTGCAACGTATTGAGCCACCCTTGGTAGTTGGCAGACGGATGCCATTTGCTGACGATATCGTCTCCGTCTTCGTAAAAGCAGAGGTGAAGACCGAAGGGGTTGTCGGGGGCGCAACCGATGCAGTTGTAACCTTTTAATCCGGTCCAAGGATTTGTGATTTTCTTCATGTCCATGTTATCTGTGTTGTTTTTTAATCTTGCTTTTAATCGTTATAAATGGCAATCTTGATGACGTTGTCTTCCTTGTTTTCGAAGATGCGATAAGCCTCTTCGATGCGACTGAGCGGGAAACGGTGGGTAATGAGCGGGGTGGTGTCTATCTTGCCTTGTGCGATCAGTTGGAGCACCTCGGCACAGTCGCAACCATCCACACCGCCTGTTTTGAAGGTGAGGTTCTTGCCATACATGTCGGGTAACGGCAGCAGTTGCGGCTTATCGTAGAGGGCCACAATGGAGACGATGGCATTGGGACGGGCACACTGCCAGGCCAGTTGGAAGGTGTCGGGCCCTCCTGCCACTTCCAACACGCGGTCGGCGCCTCCATGAAGGCTGTGGGCGGCTGTGAAGTCGCAACACTCCTCGGGGGTGGTGACCAACACATCGGGATAGTTGTTGCGGATGAACCGGCGTCGTTCTTCCGACTGTTCACAGACGATGATATTCTTCGGATGCTTGAGCATGACGCAGAGTAGGGTGCATATTCCCGTGGGACCTGCTCCGATGATGAGGACGGTGTCGTCGGGACTTATCTCGCTGATGCGTGCAGCCCAGAAGCCTGTGGCGAGGATGTCGCCAACAAACAGCGCTTGGTCGTCGGTCACACTGTCGGGGATGCGGTTGAGGCCTTGTGACGCCAGTGGAACACGCACGTATTCTGCCTGTCCACCGTCAATGCGACAGCCTAATGCCCATCCGCCGTGGGGCGAGGTGCAGTTGTTGACATAACCGTGACGACAATAAAAGCAGTCACCGCAGAAGGTTTCTACATTGACCGTCACGCGGTCGCCGACGCTGACACCCTTTACCTCGCTTCCCGTCTCTTCTACAATGCCCACCATCTCGTGGCCCACGGTTATGCCTGGTACGGCACGGGGTACGCTGCCATGCTTGATGTGCAGGTCGCTGGTACAGATACTGCCTAAGGTGACGCGCACGATGGCATCGGTGGGGGATTGGATTGAAGGGCGTGGCTTGTCGGTCATGGCAAACTTGCCTTTTTCAATATAGGTAAATGCTTTCATATCGTCTGATTGCTATTGAGGGGTATGCTGTGTTATTCTGCAGTTTCGTAGAGTCGGAAACTCTTGGCTGGGATGATGTCGTCGATGATGACGGAACCCTTGACGGCTTTTGCAGCGAGTTTGCCTGCAACAGGACAGATGAGGTCGGGATTGTCGAGGGTGTTCTCTTCGTCCATCTCGGTGTGGCAGAGTGTCAGCGTATGCACGTCATTGGCTGATTTTCTGTCTTGCAAGCGGATGCTGACCGGTTGGGGCTGATTGCTGGTGTTGATGACCTTCACGATAATGGTGTGCTTGGCTTTGTCGGCAACAGCACTGGCGAAGAGACCATCCTGTCCGTCTTGTCCTGCCACCGGTTTGCCGTTCATCGTAAGGCGCAACGCATGCGTGCCTTTGTGTGTGGCATACATCTGCTGGACGTAATAACTCGTGGTCTTAAACATGCGCGTATTGTCGTACCAAATCATGTCAGGGCGCCACTGCCATCCTTCAATATGGGCGAAGAGGGGAGCGTAGGTGGCCATGTGAACGATGTCGGCATTTCGCTCGAGATCGGTCATGAAGGCTGCCTCATAGAGTGACGTTTCGTAGTGGTTCCATTTCTTTCCTTTTCCATGGCAAGCGTATTCACCCGCAAAGACCTTAGGACCACGACGGTCGTAGGTCTCATAGCGCAGTCCGTTGTGAAGGAACCATTGTTCGTCGCGGTAGTAATGCTCATCCACCAAATCGGCTTTCTGGCGACGCATTTCTGCCCAGCCTCGGTCAAACTCTCCACCCTCTGGATAGGGACCGCTTGAACCGACTATCTTGATGTTGGGATAGTGCTTACGGATGGCAGTTACAAATGGTTTTAAGCGCTCGTAATACATTGAGTCCCATTGCTCGTTGCCTATTCCGATGAACTTTAGGTTGAATGGTTCAGGATGGCCCATTTCTGCGCGTTGGCGACCCCATGTGGTGGTTGTGTCGCCATTGGCAAACTCTATGAGATCGAGTGCATCCTGGATATAGGGATCGAGTTGGTCAACAGGCTGGTGGGCATTGGCATCGTTCCAGTTTTGATACTGGCACGCCATGCCCACATTGAGTACAGGTAATGGTTCGGCACCAATATCTTCAGAGAGTTGGAAATACTCGAAGAATCCCAGACCGCCACTTTGGAAATAGTCAGGATAGTAACGATGTTCAAAGGTAAACTCCCATCTGTTGCGGTTCAGCGGACGGTTTTCCACGGGACCGATGGTATTCTTCCATTGATAGCGGTTGGCAAGTTCTTCGCCCTCAACGATACATCCGCCAGGGAACCGGAATACCCCCGGATGAATATCGGCAAGTGCCTGTCCAAGGTCGCGTCGCATACCGTTGGTTCTGTTGCGGAAAGTGTTAACGGGGAAGAGGCTGATATGTTCGAGCGACACGGGTTGCTGACCTTCCAGGAAGATGCGCAGTCGCGCTTTGTTGTCGGTTTTGGGTGAATGAATCTTCACCTCATAGCGCTTCCATCCATTGGAGTTGATGTCGATATGTGCCGTGGCGAAATCCTGTCGTTCCTCAAACGTACCTTCATCGATGAGTTGCACTTTGATACGCGCCTCCCCGTTGGGCGCTTTTGCCCATACGGAGAAGCGGTAGTCTTCGCCTTTCAGCACTCCGATGCCGAAATATCCCTCGTTGACGAGTCCTGACCGGCGCTCGCGGTGTCCGGGATAGGCGAGTGTGACGTAGTGTGGGCAACGTTCGAAAGGCCCGTCGTTTTCCACAGTGACATGACCGAAGGTCTGCCACCCCATGAGTGGCTGTGGAAACTCGAAGGATCGGTTTTTGACGAGTTCGCCATAGAGTCCACCGTCGGCAGCATAGTTGATGTCTTCAAAGAAAAGTCCGTACATGGTGGATTGTATGGGAGCCACAGTTTTCTTGGTGTTTACCTGCAGCACATGTGATAGTGCCTGTGTGTTACAGGCAAAGGTCAAAGCCACCATTGTGGTCGCCACCATTTTCAAATTCATAGTCATAGTGTTGTTAGTGTTTCGTTAGTACTTGTTTTAAGGTGTAAAGGTACGAATAAGCGAGCAGAATGCAAAAGAAATGCTCGCATTTCTTTTCGTTTTCGAGCGAAAGTACCTTCGCAACTACGTTGCAGAGGTACGAATAAGCGAGCAGCGAGCGTATTAAATTAAGGTCAATATGATGGTGTTATCGATGGATTTTCGTAATTTTGCAACGTTATAAAGCAAGAACGTTATGAAAGACAGATTTAGTTTTCGTCAGTTTGATGTCGTACAAGAAGGTTGCGCCATGAAGGTTGGAACCGATGGTGTTCTGCTTGGTTCTTGGGCCAATGGAGGTCATCGTATCCTTGATGTGGGATGTGGCACAGGTCTCATTGCCTTGATGATGGCACAGCGTTTTCCTGCTGCCGAGATTGATGCCATTGACATTGACCATGATGCTTTTGAAATAGCACATCGTAATGTGGAGCAGTCGCCCTTTAGCGACCGCATCATCGTTGCAAGAGCAAAAGTGCAGGAATGGCAACCTATTCATCGCTGCGTTCATGATGCTCAGACCTTACCGCTTTATGACGCTATTGTATGTAATCCGCCGTTTTTTATCAACTCGCTACAATGTCCAGATAATAAGCGTACTGTGGCACGACACGCGGAAACGTTGACCTTTTCCGAACTGATGGCGTCGGCTGAGAGGCTGATGGCGGAAGAAGGGGAAATATCTGTTGTGATTCCTGTTGAGGTAAAGTCGCTAATGGACGAAGCTGCTATTTTAGTCGGACTGTTCCCCCACAGAATCTGTATGTTTCGTACCACCGATCGGAAACCGCCTCGTCGTGTATTGTTGTCTTATACGAAGAAGCCAAGACGGATGGAGTCTGAAGAAATGGTGTTGGGCGATGAAACCTATCGTCGATTGACCGGAGATTTCTATCTATAGCGTCAAGTAACTGTTGTAGAAACGGGAAATAGAAATGATGCAAAGGCTTACTCGTAGCGCATGGAACGTGCCGGATGGATGCGTGATATGAGTACGGTAGGTATTAAAAGTACGACCATAGTAACCAATAGCGTGGCAGCATTAAGAGCTACTATTAACGGGATGTTTAATTCCATGGGAGCTTCGCTGACATAATAGTTGTCAGGGTCAAGTGTGACGAAACCAGTCTTTTGTTGGAGTACGACAAGGCCTATGCCCAGAATATTTCCCCACAACATGCCTTGTCCCACGATGAAGACAGCAAACCACAGGAAGGTATAGCGAATAGATTTTGTCTGAGCTCCAAGTGCTTTCAATAGGCCTATCATCTGTGTGCGTTCGAGGATGATGATGAGCAGACCGCTTATCATCGTGAAGCATGCAACGCACACCATGAGTATCAGAATAACCCATACGTTCATGTCGAGCAATGAAAGCCAGGAAAAGATTTGTGGATACGATTCGTAGATGGTGTGGGAGGTGAGGATTTCACCATAATGGTCGGTATGGCGGTTGATGCGCTGTACGACGCGGTCGGCAGTTGCGTTGAGATTGTTAAAATCCTCAACAAGCAGTTCTGCGCCACTACATTGGTCTTTCTCCCAATTATTGAGACGAACGGCTGTGGGGAGATCTGTGAAGCACATGACTTCATCAAACTGGCTCATATTAGAGGCATAGATGGCAGCAATGGTAAACTTTCTGGCGCGTACATTATCATAGCTGATGAAATAGGCGGTGATGCGGTCGTTGACCTTCAAATTGAGCTTGTTGGCCATCTGTTGCGATATGACCAGTTGGTAACTGCTCTTTTCGCTGGAGAATTTGGGCAGGGTGCCAGCAGTAAGGTTGCTGTTGAGAAATGTGACATCGTAATCGCTTCCGACGCCCTTGAGCGCAATACCCATGAAATCTGCGTCAGTCTTGAGAATGCCTTGGCTCAAAGCATAACGTTCTACATGTTTGACGCCCGGTATGTGCTTGATGGCATTTGCCAACGAGTCATCAATGCAGATTGGGGCGGGCATGGGAGACTGTGATGATAAGAAATTTTCCACTCGGATATGGCTGCCGAAGCCCACCACTTTGTCGCGAATGGTGTGTTTGAATCCCAACACTACCGAAACCGTGACAATCATAACCGCTAAACCGATGGCGATGCCTATCATGGCAATACGAATAGCTGGGCGGCTCACTTTACGGCGGTCGCCTTTGTCGCTATAGATGCGTTTTGCTATGAAAAGTGGGAAATTCATGGTTTTTATCCAAATACCTTAAATGGTGGCAGACCGAATATTACTGTTCATCAACGCGACCAGGGTAAGCCTCCAATGCCTTACGCAATACGAGGAGCGCTCGCTCAAGGTCTTCTTTCTTCAGCACGTAGGCAATACGCACCTGATTGATGCCAGCACCAGGCGTGGTGTAGAAACCAGCGGCAGGAGCCATCATCACAGTTTCACCTTCGTAGGTGAACTCTTCCAAACACCAACGGCAAAATTCTTCTGCATTGTCAACGGGGAGCTTTGCTACGGTATAGAAAGCTCCCATGGGGATGGGCGAATAGACACCAGGAATGCGGTTGAGTCCGTCAATCAGACACTTACGTCGTTCGACATATTCGTCATAGACATCGCGGTAGTACTCTTCAGGAGCATCGAGTGAAGCCTCTGCCACAATCTGTCCGATGAGAGGAGGAGAGAGGCGTGCCTGACAGAACTTCATGACTGCCTTGCGCACTTCTGCATTTTTGGTGATGAGCGCACCGATGCGAATACCACATTCTGAATAGCGTTTAGAAACCGAGTCGATGAGGATGACATTCTGCTCGATGCCCTCAAGATGGCAAGCGGAAATATAGGGTGAACCGGTATAAATATATTCACGATAAACCTCATCGGAAAAGAGATAGAGGTCGTATTTCTTCACAAGGTCACGGATTTGCTGCATCTCACGACGTGTATAAAGATAACCCGTCGGGTTGTTGGGATTGCAAATCATGATGGCGCGTGTGCGGTCGTTGATGAGTTCTTCAAATTTCTCTACCTTAGGCAAGGAGAAACCTTCCTCGATCGTTGTGGCGATGGTGCGAATCTTTGCACCGGCAGAAATGGCAAACGCCATATAGTTGGCATAAGCCGGTTCGGGTACGATAATCTCGTCGCCAGGATTGAGGCACGACATGAATGCAAACAAAACAGCTTCGGAACCGCCAGAGGTGATGATGATGTCGTCTGCCGATACGTTGATGTGGTATTTGGCATAATAGCCCACCAATTTCTCGCGATAACTGAGGTAACCCTGAGATGGTGAGTATTCGAGAATGCTTCTATCCACTTTCTTCAATGCGTCGAGTCCTACCTGCGGTGTAGGCAGGTCAGGCTGTCCGATGTTGAGGTGATAGACCTTGGTTCCCCGTTTTTTTGCTGCTGCGGCCAATGGAGCGAGTTTTCTGATAGGTGACTCGGGCATCTCCAGTCCGCGAACTGATATTTCTGGCATTGTTTTCTTTTTTTCGTTTCAAAGTGCAAAGGTACTGTAAACCAACTGAACTACAAAGAAAAACGTCGATTTTCTTTGTCTTTGCTGTGATTGACTTACCTTGTGGCTAATGGCATAGAAATCCTATTGTCATTTATTTGCTTGTTTCCAAACTGCTGCGCTTATCGCGGTGGAAAGAACGGTAGTCGTCTAATGGTATTTCAACATCGGGCTCCACGAGTTCGCCTTGCTGAGGAAGATGGAACTTCATGTAGCGGATATTGAGGCCACGGGCAATCCATTGTGCTTCGTAGAAAGTCTGGATGGACAGAATTTTGCGAGTCTCCTCATCGATACCGTCGGTATGATAGAGATCTTCGGTGCGGAAGAGCAGGGGCAGACGGTTTGCCTCGACCATGTAGGTGGTATAGGTGAAGAGGAAGTTGGAGTCGGTCTTCAAGTGGATGAGACCTCCGTCAACGAGAAAATGGCGGTAGCGGTTCATGAAATAAGTACTGGTGAGCCGTTTGCGTGGATTTTTCATCTGGGGGTCGCTGAAGGTAAGCCAGATCTCCTGAACCTCGTCTTTGGCAAAGAAACGGTCGATGATCTCGATATTGGTGCGTAGGAAGGCCACGTTGGACAGCCCTGCTGTAAGTGCTTCTTTTGCTCCTTTATGCATGCGTGCTCCTTTGATGTCAACACCGATGAAGTTGACCTGTGGGTAGAGGCGTGCCAGTTCTACGGTATATTCACCCTTACCGCAACCCAGTTCGAGGACGATGGGATTGTCGTTATGAAAATATTGTTCGCGCCAATGTCCCTTCATTTCGAAAGGTACATTCTCGATGACTGAGAATGGATATTGGAAGACGTTGCTGAACGTCTCCATTTCTGCAAATTTCTGTAGTTTTCCTTTTCCCATGTAGTATGGATTATATTGTTTCGATGGTAATGGTATCATCTGAAAACTCTTGGTCGTCGGCTTTCAGGTCGGCATAGAAATGGGCATGTGCCACTTCCATGTATGGAGCTAAGAAGAGATAACCGATTCCCAAGGTGAGGATGCAGAGCAATGCCCATCCAAGGAAACTCAGGTCGAGTACGAAGAGGCGCCATTTGTTGCCTTGCATCAGTCGCATGCTTTCCTCAATGGCCTCGTTGTAAGCCAAGTCAGGACGGTCGACAAGGACAAATTCGGTCATGGCATAGGAGTAGCTCTTGACGATGCCTGGTATGATAAGCAACAAAGACCATAATAAGGTATAGATACCTTTGAGGAGTATTGTCAAGAAGATGCGTGTGAAATCGTGATAACCCTTAGTCAGGTTTCCGTAGTTTACTTTCATGTCACGTGATACTTCCAAAAAGGTGATGGTCACGCCCCATGACATAGGGATGAGTAAAAGAGAAAAGATGTTGCTGGTAAGCGATGATGTTATTTCTGATGTAGTAGGCATCAGCAATCCTGTGCCACAGCTTACAGTACCACCGATAAGGAGATATATGAGGACAAGAATGGCGCTCTCGCCCCATTTGTGTTCAAGACTGCTAATGGCTCTCTCTTTACAATTTACGATGTATCCCATTTTTTTTCTTTGTGTTATGTTTTATGATAATGTCGGGCCGAGAATGTTCACGGCCCGACGGAGATTTTATGAACAAGGATGGATGTAATAAACATCCTTTCAGCTGAAGTGCTGCCTAAGCAGACTTTAGCGTGAATGATATTATTCGATGACTACAGTAGTCCATCCGTGCTTGTCTTCTGCAATACCATACTGGATGTCGCGCAGATGGTTGAAGAGTTTCTCAGACCAAGGACCTGGTTTGTCGCCGAAGGAATAAACCTTGCCTGTGTCGAGGTCATCAATATGGCTGATGGGACTGATAACTGCTGCTGTTCCACAAGCACCTGCCTCTTCGAATGTCTCCAACTCCTCTTCGGGAATCTGACGGCGCTCAACCTTCATGCCTAAATCCTCGGCCAACTGCATGAGTGAACGGTTGGTGATAGAGGGAAGAATAGAGGTTGACTTCGGAGTGACGTAGGTGTTGTTCTTGATGCCGAAGAAGTTGGCGGCACCACACTCGTCAATGTATTTCTTCTCTTTAGCATCGAGATAGAATTCGCAGGCGTAACCCTTCTCGTGTGCCAGATTGTTGGCAAAGAGGGATGCAGCATAGTTGCCACCCACCTTGTATTTTCCTGTGCCAAGAGGAGCAGAACGGTCGTAGTCGCGTATAATGACGTAGGGGTTGGCAGAGAAACCACCCTTGAAATATGGGCCTACGGGAGTTACGAAAATCAGGAAACAGTATTCTTTTGAAGGATGTACACCAACCTGTGCACTGGTACCGATGAGCAATGGACGGATGTAGAGTGTTGCGCCACTCTCATAGGTAGGAATCCATTCCTGATTGAGACGTACCACCTTTTTGACCATTTCGGTGAAGAGTTCGGTGGGAAGTTCGGGCATGAGAATACCGCGACAAGTGCTCTGCAGACGCTCGGCATTGTCCTTCACACGGAAGATGCGTACCTTTCCGTCTGGACAGCGGTAAGCCTTCAGACCTTCAAAGGCCTCTTGTCCGTAGTGCAGACAGGTGGCAGCCATGTGCAGGTTGAGATACTCGTCGGAGCAAACCTCTATTTCGCCCCACTTACCGTCACGATAGTAACAGCGTACATTGTAGTCGGTCTTGATGTAACCGAAAGGCAGATTAGCCCAATCTAATTGTTTCATATCTTTATATGTTTGACAGTTGTGCTTGCAAATTTAAGCATTTTTGTTAAGTTTTGCAATAATTTCGATGCTTTTGTTGCTCAAAATGCTCATCTTTATCGATTATTTCTCGGCTTGGGTGAGTTTATCTATCTCCTTTTCCGTTTCGGTGAGCCGTTTCTTGCAAAGCGTGATGAGTTCTTGGGCTTCTTTCATGTGGGCGGTAATCTGGTCGATGTCCAGTTGGCCGCCCTCCATTTTACAGACGATTTCCTGAAGCCGTGCAAAGGCTTCTTCGTATTTTTGGGGATGTTTCATTGTATGATGGATTTGATGGTTCCTTGTTTCAGTCGTGTCTCTATCTCGTCACCGGATTTAACGTCTTGGGGGCTCTTGACAATCTGTCCGTTGTGGAGCGTGATACTGTAACCGCGTTGGAGAAGTAACTGTGGGTCGTAGCCTTCCAGTTTGAGTTGGATGCGCTCCAGGCTGTGGTATGCTTCTGTCATAAGGCGTTGCGCCAGATGAGGTAGAAGCGTGGTGATATGTTCCAGTTGCAGTCGATGGAGCTGCAGTCGGTCTAGTGCATAATGTGCAATGACATTTTCTGCATCAGCCACCTGTTGTAAGGTGTTGCAAAGGTGGGTTATCAGTAGTGTGGCTGCGGCTGTTGGAGTCTTTACTCTGGTATGGCTCACCATGTCGAGCACACATTCGTCGCGGTCGTGACCGATACCTGTGATGATGGGCAACGGGAAGTTGGCAACGTTCTCTGCCAACGGAAGGGTGTCGAAACCGCTCATGTCGCTGGTAGCTCCTCCACCGCGGATGATGACTACCGCATCGAAGTCGTCGATACGGTTATTGATGAGGTTGAGTGCCTGGATGACACTTTGTTCTACGCGTTCGCCTTGCATGATGGCAGGGAAGAGCTCGGTGTGGAATTGAAGGTTGTATTCGTTGTCGAGCAATTGCCGACAGAAGTCTCCGTAGCCTGCTGCCGATTCTGCCGAGATAACGGCAATGCGCTGAGCAAAGGGAGACAGACGTAGTTCGCGTTGGAGGTCGAAAACTCCTTGGGCTTTCAATGTCTTGATAATTTCTTGTCGGCGACGTGCTAAATCTCCGATGGTGTAGGTAGGGTCAATATCGCTGACAATCCAGGAAAAGCCATAGGCTTCGTGGAATTGTGGATAGACTCGCAACAGCACTTTCATGCCAGCGCGTAACGGTTGTCCTGTGGCTCGAAGAAACGTAGCATGGAGTAGTGTCCAGGTCTGTCGCCAACATTTGGCAGATGCTTTGGCAATGGGCGAATTGGAGCGCTCGTCTTTTTCTACCAGTTCCATATAGCAATGTCCATTGCGCTCACGACATTCTGCCAATTCTGCCTCTACCCAATACTCATCGGGTAAGGCGTTGCTGACGGCTTCGTGGACTAATGCGTTGAGTGCATATAGTGAGAAATGGTGGCTTTGCTCCATAATTCTATTCCGTTTGGGATGGCTGATCAGATTTCTGTTGGATGCGCCCTACCATATAGGCTCGCCAAAAGTTTGGAAGTCCGTAGCCGGTGATGTTGTCGGGGTGTTCGCTATTGCGACTGGTCTGACGAATGAGTTGTATAATCTGCCTCGCGGTCAGTTTCGGTAAGGCTTGCCACAAACAGGCGGTCAGGCCGCAAATGATGGGTGAGGCAAAGGAGGTGCCCATATCCTGGGCAATGGTTCCACGTCCTGTAACAATGGTTGCGGGACTTCCGATGGCCACAACATCTGGTTTGATGCGTCCGTCTTGTGTGGGACCTACTGCGCTGAAAGGAGCGTTTCCGAGTTCCTCCGTAACAGCGCCTACGGTGAGACAGTCCTCAGCATCAGCAGGAAAGGTAAGTTTCTTCCAGCCTCCCATACCCGTATTGCCCGATGAATTGACAAGGATAATACCTTTTCCGATGACCATTGATGCAGTACGGCTGATGAATGTTGAGTGGCCGTCGAGTTGCCAGAGTTGATGTGACCCGATACCGTGGTCGTATTGATGATAGCCAAGGGATGAGTTGATGAGATCGCATCCTACCGAATCGGCAAATTCTACTGCCATTGCCCAATAGTCTTCCTCTACTTCTTGTTCTGACTGCGGGTCTTCGCAGCGCAGAAGCCAATAAGAAGCCTGAGGGGCTGTTCCTATATAATAATAAGGTGTATTGATGGCCATGGTGGATAGAACGCGTGTGCCGTGGTCAGTCTCATAGAAGACCGACGGTGAGTTTGGAAATACGAAATCACGTGTGCCTTTGATGTCAACCTTCGAGAAGGCAGGTATGCGATTGACGTTTTTGAATCCTCCGTCTAAGACTGCAATCGTCAGTCCTTCACCACGATAGCCGATGTCGTGAAGTCTTTGGCCGTTGGTGGTCTGAATCTGATCTGCTGCGCGACCGTACATGGTGTCGGGAATAGAGTCGTTAGGTAGAAAAGAATCGTGGAATTTTGTTCGGATGGCAGTCGGCTCGATGGAGTCGGGGGCTTGCCATACGTTTCGGCAATTGCTGACAAAGGGAAGATGGCGGATGCGCTGGATGTCGGAAGTGTCGTGCATTTCAACAAGAACGGTGTTGTTCCATCGGCTTTGTCCGATAACGGCGGTCTGGCGGTTTTCGATTGCTCTAATATAATGTGGACTGACTGGAAGATCGGTAGAATCGATGGCAAGTCCTTGGCGCTTACGGCGTTCAATGCTTCGACGGGAAAGAAAACGTGACGGATGGTCGATGGAGTAGGGTGATTTGTTTTTGTCTGTCAACGTGATACGGTATATATAAGCCGGACACACCTTGTTTCTGACCCGCTTGGCGCTAGCCTGTGTTGTTGCTGCCGTTGTGGTGATGCAACATATTACCGTTAACAATGTCAACAGAGTGATTCGCATGTTTCAATCCTATTTTCTTTTAGGTTGCGAAGTTACGAAGAAATGGGGAAACTGCCAAAAAAATGTTCGTTTTTCCGTTGAAGACGTCGCTTGTTGGTTGCCTTTGGATTGTTTTGTCGCTTTTCGACATAGTAAAAAAAATGAATTGCTCTTTCTTAAGTGGGAATGGATATTATACTTTAGAGTGGCTTTTGGGCAGTCTTATTGCTTTCGGGATGTGTTCGGGATGTGTTCGGGATGTGTTCGGGATGCAGGTGTTCGTAGAGAATAAGCAAGACAGATGTTTGTTCACAAAACTTAAAAAATGTATTTTCCCTCTGTTTTCGCTGCTCCAAAATTTGCCTTTGGCTTATTATGTCGCGACTCAACAGGTAAAAATGTATTGTTACTCTGCTTTCGCTGCTCCAAAATTTGCCTTTGGCTAATTATGTCGCGACTCAACAGAGTAAAAATGTATTGTTACTCTGCTTTCGCTGCTCCAAAATTTGCCTTTGGCTTATTATGTCGCGACTCAACAGAGTAAAAATGTATTGTTACTCTGCTTTCGCTGCTCCAAAATTTGGTATTCTGCTCGAATTGCACTATCTTTGCACAAAATATAAACGAATGGATAATAGACAAGCGACCCTTGAACTTGGAACCAAACCTGTAGGACAATTGCTTATGCAATATGCGCTACCTGCCATTGTGGCAATGACCGCCTCCAGTCTCTACAATATGGTTGACTCCATATTCATAGGACAAGGTGTAGGAGCTATGGCTATTTCGGGATTGGCAATCACATTTCCTTTTATGAACCTGTCGGGAGCTGTAGGAGCTGCCATTGGTGTGGGAGCGTCCACCTATCTCTCTGTGAAACTTGGACAGAAAGACTATAAGACCGCAGAGCTGCTTTTGGGAAATGCTATCGTTCTGAAAATTATTACGGGTATCCTATTCGGAGCCGTATGCCTTTTGTTCCTTGACCCTATCCTTTATTTCTTCGGTGCAACAGAGAACACCATAGGATATGCACGTGAATATATGCAGATTATCTTAGTGGGAAATGTGGCAACGCATCTGTATTTTGGACTTAATGCCTTGCTGAGGGCAGCTTCGAAACCCAAACATGCCATGTATGCAACCATATTTACGGTTGTTATCAACACGATTCTGGACCCCATATTCATCTGGGTATTTGATATGGGCATACGAGGAGCAGCATTGGCTACGATTCTTGCACAGATGCTGGCACTATGTTGGCAACTGTCCATCTTCTCCAATCCTAAAGAAATGCTCCATTTTAAAAAGGGAACATATCGGTTGAGAGCGGATATCATCAAGAATATTCTGGCTATTGGTATTTCTCCTTTCTCCATGAATGCTTGTGCTTGTATTGTGGTTATCTTCATCAATACAGCATTGGTACGCTACGGTGGGGATATGGCCGTTGGAGCCTATGGAATCGCTAATAGAATTGCCTTTATCTTTGTGATGATTGTTATGGGAATCAAGCAGGGATTGCAGCCCATTGCTGGATATAATTATGGTGCACAACTCCATAGCAGACTCATACACGTAGTAAGATTGGCAATGCTTGCTGCAACAGTAGTGGTTGTGGCAGGATGGGTTACAGGACAACTGTTGCCATACTATTGCGCCAGACTCTTTACTTCTGACCAAACACTCATCAATCATTCCATACAAGCTATTAGGGTTAATATGCTCCTATTCCCCTTGATAGGATACCAGATGGTGGTCACCTGTTTCTTCCAATCGATAGGAAAAGCAAAAATCAGCATGCTTCTCTCCTTGTCGAGACAAATGCTATTCCTCGTGCCACTACTCATTATCCTACCACCGATATTTAAAATAGACGGAGTATGGGCTGCACTACCTGCTAGTGATGGAATTGCATTTATTGTGACGTGGGTGACAATGGAAACCTATAAGAAAAAACTTAGAACAAATGCTCAACAATAAAATCATCATCAACGTAGGCCGACAACTCGGTAGTGGCGGACACGACATCGCACGTATGCTCGCCATGGATTTCAATGCGAAATACTACGATAAAGAATTACTTAACCTGGCTGCCAAGGAAAGTGGATTCTGCGAAAAATTCTTCGAACAGAATGATGAACAACGTGGATTTCTGCGAACACTCTTTCATCTGCATGCACCTCACATGGGGGATAATAACATGTACAGCAACGACTTCTCGCAAGAGAATCTCTTCAAATTTCAAAGCGATGCTATAAGAAAGGCAGCACAAGAGTCTTCGTGCGTCTTTGTTGGAAGATGTGCTGACTATGTGCTGCGTGATTACCCTAATGTCGTCAACGTGTTTGTTACTGCAGATATGGATTTTCGCATAGACCAAGTGATGCATAAACAAAATATAGGAAGGGAGGAAGCACGAAAATTCATTGAAAACGGTGAGTCAAAACGTGCTGCATACTATAATTATTATACCGGAAAGAAATGGGGACATGCTTCGTCTTACGATTTCTGTATCGACTCTTCAAAACTTGGATTGCAAGCAACGGAACACATCATTGCTGACTTCATAAGAAAATATCTCGACCTCGATTGAAACAAAAAGAAATATGAAGAGAATCGGAATCATCAGTGACACACATTCTTATTGGGATGATAAATATCTTACCTATTTCGAAGAGTGTGACGAAATATGGCACGCTGGAGATATTGGCTCGGTAGAAGTGGCAGAAAAATTAGCGGCTTTCAGACCGTTACGGGCTGTTTGCGGAAACTGCGACGGAGGAGACCTAAGACTGATGTACCCTGAAGTGCTGAGATGGAAATGTGAAGATGTGGAAGTGCTTATGAAACATATAGGTGGGTATCCTGGCAACTATGATGCCAGCATAAGAGGACAAATCTATGCCTCACCGCCACAATTGTTTATCAGTGGACATTCACACATCCTTAAAGTGAAATACGATAAGACACTTCGTCTCTTACACATCAATCCTGGTGCTGCCGGACAACAAGGTTGGCACAAGGAACGCACACTGGTCAGACTGACCATAGATAAAAATGAATTTAAAGACTGTGAGGTCATCACTCTTGGTCATCATTTATAAACCATAGGAAGCAGATAGATATGAAAACAATCGTCATTACTGGTGGCGCAGGCTTTATAGGAAGCCATGTAGTGCGCCTGTTCGTGAACAAGTATCCTGAGTATCACATCATCAACCTCGATAAACTCACTTATGCAGGTAATCTGGCCAATCTTAAAGATGTGGAAGATAAACCTAACTATGAGTTTGTGAAAATGGACATCTGCGACTTCGACGCCTTCTATAAACTCATGCAAGAAAAGCATGTCGATGGCATCATTCATCTTGCCGCAGAAAGTCACGTGGATCGCTCTATCAAAGACCCATTTACATTTGCACAAACCAATGTGATGGGAACACTCGCGCTACTTCAGGCTGCAAAACTCTATTGGGAGTCATTGCCCGAAAAATATGAAGGAAAACGATTCTATCACATTTCTACCGACGAAGTGTATGGAGCTCTTGAACTGACACATCCAGAGGGTATCAAACCACCATATACTACAACAGCTTCGTCTGCACAGCACCATCTGGCTTACGGAGAACAGTTCTTCCTCGAAACAACAAAGTATAACCCACACTCTCCATATTCTGCATCGAAGGCAAGTTCTGACCATTTCGTTAGAGCTTTCCACGATACATACGGAATGCCTATAGTGGTGACAAACTGTTCTAATAACTACGGACCCTATCAGTTCCCGGAGAAGTTGATTCCTTTGTTTATTAACAATATACGTCATCGCAAACCATTGCCCGTATATGGAAAAGGTGAAAATGTACGCGATTGGCTCTTCGTGGAAGATCATGCAAAAGCTATTGATCTGATCTTCCATAAAGGAAAAATAGCTGATACCTATAATATCGGAGGATTTAACGAGTGGAAGAATATCGATATTATCAAGGTGGTGATTAAAACCGTTGACAGATTGCTCGGACGTAAAGAAGGAGAAGATATGGATCTCATTACTTTCGTAACAGACCGAGCTGGACATGACCTGCGCTATGCTATTGACTCTACAAAATTGCAGAAAGAACTCGGATGGGAACCTTCATTACAGTTTGAAGAGGGTATAGAGAAAACGGTACGCTGGTATCTCGACAATCAGGACTGGCTCGATAATGTGACCTCGGGAGACTATCAGAAATACTATGACAATATGTATTCACAACAATCATAATTTTAACAGTAACATTATTAATGAAGAAAGTATTACTACTTGGAAGCGGAGAACTTGGTAAAGAGTTCGTAATTGCCGCAAAGCGTGCAGGTGCCTACGTGGTGGCATGCGATCGTTATGACAATGCTCCTGCCATGCAAGTGGCAGATGAGCGAGAGATTTTCTCTATGCTGGATGGTGATGCCCTTACGGCTGTCGTCAATAAGCATAAACCAGATCTTATCGTTCCTGAGATTGAAGCAATCCGTACAGAACGTCTTTTTGATTTTGAAAAACAAGGCATTCAAGTTGTACCTTCTGCTCGCGCCGTGAATTTTACTATGAACAGACGCGCTATCCGCGATCTGGCCTCACGCGAATTGGGTCTTCGTACTGCCAAGTATTTTTACGCTAAAACATTTGATGAATTTAAAAAAGCTGCAGACGAAATCGGATTCCCATGTGTGGTAAAACCACTAATGTCATCTTCTGGACATGGACAAAGCTATGTACACAATGATGACGAACTTGAACAGGCTTTTAAAGATGCTATGGAAGGTAGTCGTGGAGATGTAAAAGAGGTGATTATTGAGGAATTTATTGATTTTGAATCTGAATTCACTCTTCTTACTGTGACACAGAAAAACGCTCCAACAATATTCTGCCCACCTATCGGACACGTACAAAAGAGCGGAGATTATCGCGAGTCATGGCAACCCTATAAAATATCAGAACAGGCTCTTGCACAAGCTCAGCATATGGCTGACCAAGTGACTAAAGCGCTGACAGGATACGGAATATGGGGCGTCGAATTCTTCCTGACCAAACAAGGAGAAGTCATTTTCTCTGAATTGAGCCCTCGCCCACATGACACGGGAATGGTAACTCTCGGACATACAACAAACCTATCGGAGTTTGAACTTCATTTCAGAGCTATCATGGGCTTGCCTATCGCCGATATTAGACTGGAACATGCAGGCGCTTCTGCGGTAGTCCTTTCGCCTGTAGAAAAGAAAGGTCCACTTGATTACAACCTCGTCGATGCACTAAAAGAGGAATGCACACGAGTGCGTATCTTCGGAAAACCAGAAGCTCATCCGGGAAGACGCATGGGTGTGGTCCTATGCTATGGTGATACTGATGCCGATACTGATGCCTTGCGCAATAAAGCTAAACGATTGGCAAAGACTGTGCTGGGAACAGATCCTTATGCAAAAATTGAACACTAAACTGATTACTCTTCCAAAAATTGCCGATTCAAGGGGAAACCTCACCGTTGCAGAGGCTTTCGATAACGTGCCCTTTGATATAAAAAGGGTTTATTGGTTGTATGAAGTCCCAGAAAACGGCAGTAGGGGAGGACATGCACATCGCCGGCTCCAGCAACTTCTTGTTGCTGTGAGTGGCGCTTGTCATGTCACACTCGATAATGGCTACGAACGAAAAACGATACTTCTCAATAATCCCTATCAAGGATTGTTCATTGATAAGACACTATGGGTGACTCTTGATCAATTTTCACCAGGTGCCGTTTGTTTGGTTTTAGCATCAGAAGGTTATAATGCCGCAGATTATATTGAAGATTACAACGAGTTTTTGAAGTATGTGAAATGTTCCAAATAACTCCTTACCATTCATCTGAATACGAAAAATGGAATGCTTTTGTGGAGCGTTCTAAAAATGCCACGTTCCTTTTCGACAGACATTATATGGATTATCATGCTGATCGTTTTCAGGATGCCTCATTGATGTTTTATCTTGAAGGAAGACTGGTCGCTTTGTTACCTGCCCACAAAGACGGAGATACGCTTTGCTCACATAATGGATTGACGTACGGTGGATTGATAATGGATGAAAAGGCTACTGCAGAAAGAATATCTGTGTTGTTTGCAGAAATGAATGATTACCTGCGAAACCAAGGATTTAGGACAGTCTTCTATAAACCAGTACCATGGATCTATCATCAGTATGCTGCAGAAGAGGATCTTTATGCTTTGTATAATGTATGTAAAGCTCAACTCGTGGGACGTGATGTGGCTGCTGTCGCCTGCACAAATCATTTGCTACCATGGAGGCATATCCGTAAACAAGGAGCTAAAAAAGCAATTCAACATGGTTGTGTTATTCGTGGGGGGGAAAACTATTCTGATTTTTGGGATATTCTGACTGAGAATCTACAGACAAAATATGGCGTATCTCCTGTTCATACGTTAGATGAAATACATTTGCTTCATCATCTTTTTCCAAAACAAATCAGACTTTTTGTGGCAGAGATTAATGGTCGTGTCATGGGAGGAACTGTTTTGTACATGACTCGAAATGTAGTTCATGTGCAGTATATATCTGCTTCTGCTGAAGGCAAACGTTTACACGTACTTGATTGCCTTTTCGATTTCCTTCTGGAAAATCTTCCGCAAGAATGCCACTATTTTGATTTCGGAAAATCAACAGCAACAGACAGTTGCCTGTTGAATGCTTCTTTGGCTTATCAAAAAGAAGGATTTGGGGCGAGAAGCATTTGTTATGATACGTACCAATGGAATCTTTGATATGAAATATTGCGATTTGAAATTATTGTCTGACCATAGAAAAGAGCAATTACATGATGCCATAGATTCTGTTTTACAGAGTGGGTGGTATCTACGAGGGAAAGCAACAGAACGCTTTGAAAGACATTATGCCCGTTATATTGGAACGCGATATTGTGTGGGCTGTGGCAATGGACTTGATGCTTTGTGGCTGATTCTTCGTGCATATAAAGAAATGGGAGTGATAAACGAAGGAGACGAGGTGATCGTACCTGCCAATACGTATATTGCTTCTTTATTGGCTATTACAGAGAATCGACTCGTTCCTGTTCTTGTTGAACCAAATCTCGAAACGTTGCAAATTGATGAAAGTCAGATAGAAAAGGCGATTACCAGACGAACACGTGCCGTTATGATCGTGCATCTATATGGTTCGTGTGCTTATAGTAAACGTATTGCTGAAATCTGTAAGAAATACGAGCTGAAATTAGTGGAGGATAATGCGCAGGCTCATGGATGTGAATGGAATGGTATAAAAACAGGGGCATTGGGAGATGCAGCAGGACATAGTTTTTATCCAACAAAAAATCTTGGAGCATTAGGTGATGCTGGAGCTGTTACAACCAATGACGAACAATTGACGGAAATAATCAGAGAATTAGGGAATTATGGTAGTTCCCAGAAGTATTTGTTTGAACGCTGTGGAAGAAATTCGAGAATAGATGAAATACAAGCGGCTGTTCTTGATGTGAAACTGTCATGGTTGGATTCGGATAATCAGAGCAGACGAAATATTGCTAACATCTACGATAAACTGATTAACAATCCATTGATTCGAACAGCAAAAATGTCTTCTCGGGCTGTCTATCATATCTATCCTCTATTTTGTGAAAAACGATATGAACTTCAGACATATCTGAAAGAACATGATGTGGAAACGGTAATCCATTATCCAGTTCCCCCACATCTACAGAAGTGTTATCCTGCATTAAAACGTTCATTCCCTATAACGGAGCTGATTCATCAGCAGGAATTGAGTCTGCCTTGTTATCCAATGATGAAAGAAAAAGAGGCAGACCATATTGCCCGCCTCTTGAATGATTTTTTTTGACCCTCATTAGCTCATTAGGAGGGAGTATCCATTGATGCAAACATCAATCTGGCATCAGAAGAATAGTAACGCTTCGTGCTGCTTGAGCTCCCATTACCAATACCTGGGCAATATCTGCTGTCTTTGATGGACCGCTAATAAAGGTACCGTAACCATCATATTTCGAGTCGAATGCAATCTGCTTGTAGGCTTCGTGCATGTTGTTTACAATCTGAGACTTACGAAGTAGAATGACGATATTCTCGGAGATGAAACAAACGGCTTTTTCTTTCATTTGCTGAGGAATCCAAATGCATCCGTTTTCTGCCACACCAAACATTCCTCGTATTATACCCACGTCAGTCCCGTTGAGAGCTTGAGCATTCTCTATTGTGTCGGGATTTCGTGTGGCGATGGTAATCTCGGAGAGGTTGGAGGCAATCTCTTTGGCATCAGGATAGAGTTCTTTGACCAGAGCATTAATATCTTGATTCTCTTTTACTTCTATGATGTTGCCACCAACATTCTTGCTCATTTCTATAAATTGCGAAAGTGGTTCTTTATAAGTAATGGGCGTGATGTCACTTAGATCGGGCATTTCAAAACGTTCATGAATATTTGAACGATACTTCTTAAGTATATCTTCCTTGTTGCTCATAATCTGTTGTATGATAGGGTGTTATTTGTCTAATTCCTTAATTAACTCATGGAAAGGCTTCTTGGGAAATTGCATCATTTTATGACCTTCTGCCCATGGATTCAGACCATTGTTAAGAACAAACGATGGAAGAATATTGGCCCATGAGGCCATGCCCGTGGCAAGGTTGTAAAGCCATGAATGGTTGTAAAGTGCAGTCATACCTTTACACATTAACTTCTTCTGTGGATTGGCTGTGCCGAATTCATCTAACTGCTGACGCCAAAGGTATATCTGATCTCCAAGGTTTACTTTGACAGGACATACTGACTGACAACTGTTGCAGAGCGTACAAGCTGATACATTGCCTGAATGTTTCTTACTGTCACGAAGCATACCAAGGTTGATTCCTATAGGACCTGGAATGAAATAACTGTAGGAATAACCACCGCTACGGCGATAAACAGGGCAGGTGTTCATACATGAACCACAGCGGATACATTTCAAAGATTCCCAATGGGTAGGATTGCCTATCCACTCCGAACGGCCATTATCAACTAAGATAATGTGCATATTGTCAGCTGTAGGACGAGCTTTACGGAAGTGGCTAGTGTATGTTGTTGTGGGTTGGCCTGTTCCTGCACGGCAGAGCATGCGCTGGAAAACGGCAAGACAATCGTAATTGGGGATGACTTTCTCTAATCCGATTGCGGCAATATGTAGTTTCGGACAGGAAGTGGACATGTCTGCATTACCTTCGTTGGTACACACCACTATATCACCAGTTTCGGCTATACCGAAATTGGCACCTGTCATGCCTGCATCTGCAGTAAGAAACTCATTGCGCAAACTCAATCGGGCACAATAGGTTAGATACGTGGGATCGTGGTTTCCTTTCTCTGAATTGAGCTTTTCTTCAAACAATTCACCTACGTCGTTGTGATTCAGGTGAATAGCGGGCATTACGATATGACTCGGCTTCTGACCTTTCAATTGGATAATGCGCTCACCAAGGTCGGTTTCTACTACTTCTATGCCACGTGCTTCCAAATAGGGATTCATCTCGCATTCTTCCGTGAGCATTGATTTTGATTTCACCATCTTCTTAACATGGTGGCTGCTCAAGATATCATAGACGATCTCATTGAATTCATTGGCATCTTTCGCCCAATGTACAATAACTCCGTTCTTCTCAGCATTGGTGGCAAACTGATCTAGATATTCGTCAAGATGGGTCAAGGTGTGACGCTTGATAGCTGAAGCTTTCTCACGTAATTGCTCCCATTCTTCAAGTCCATAGGCCATCTTGTCGCGTTTGGTGCGAACTGACCAAAATGTGGCGTCGTGCCACTTTGCATATTCTTGGTTTTTTAAGAATTCTTTGGCTGCTTTTGAATGTGATGTACTCATAGTGCATGCGTTTTAATAGGAATACATAAAGTCTTGTTAAAGGCCTGAGGCAAGAATCTCAATAACGTGTTTGAATTGTATGTCTTTGCCTTGTTTACGGGCAATTCCGGCCATGTGCATCAAACAAGAACAGTCGGCACCGGTAATATATTTCGCACCGGTCGCAATATGACGTTCAACTTTGTCTATGCCCATTTGCGTTGACACTGCGGTCTCTTCTACGGAGAACATTCCTCCGAAGCCACAACATTCATCTGGACGGTCAGGCTCTACAACATCAATTCCTTGTACTAATTGAAGAAGGTCTTTGATTTTGTTGAATGGAGCGACGTGCTCTTCTGATGGGGAAGAAAGGCCCAGTTCACGTACACCATGACAGGAGTTGTGGAGGCTTACCTTGTGTGGGAATGTTCCTAAGGGCTGATTGACCTTGACTACGTCGTGAAGGAATTCTACAACGTCCATAATCTTGTCAGACGTCTGACATTCGTGCTTTCCTTTCAACAACCTTGGGTAGTTGAGCTTAATGAACGCGGTACATGATACACTGGGAGCTACGACGTAATCAAACTCCTTAAACTTGTCTTCAAACTTTTTGGCTAAAGGAACGGCTTCGTTTTCAAAACCGGCATTGGCCATGGGCTGTCCGCAACAGGTCTGCTTGAGTGGATAGGTGACATCCAGATTTAGATGGCGCAACAGTTTGTAAGTTGCAACACCAACTTCCGGATAAACGGCATCTACATAGCAGGGGATGAATAGTCCGATTTTCATAAAAGAATTGTGCTTGTTTATTATTGTTTGTTTAGTATGTGCAAGGGAGAGTACTCAGTTGGTAAAGAAGAGTTTGAGCCATTCGACGATGACCCGCATCATTGGGATGCAGTCTGTCAACCTCCTTGTCCTTAAAGTATGTAGTATATTCGTCCATCATGGGGAATAGACCACAAAGTGAGTTGAGATCGATAACAGGAACGGCCCAGATATTACCGGCTTCTTTTACTGATTCTACATAACGCTGAAAGGGCTCACCACAGAGGTTGTAATAATCTTCTGTAGGTTGCCAATTCTTTTCATTACGATAAAAACCTGCCCGATGAATTGGAGTGAGTAATACTATCTGTTTGGTAGGGTAGGTGCGCTTCAATTTGTCGAGGGCGATGTTTATTCGTCCACGATAGGTCGATTTATCCATTATAGGATACATACGTTTACGAGTTACCATGTGCTTGGGCTCGTGTATGCCTGCCATGACTTGTTCTTCTTTGATGTCATACCACTCTCCAATGGGAACACCGGCATTGAAGTCGTTGGTACCGATGAAAACGATGATGGCGTCAACCGAATCACCATGTTCTTGATGCAACTTTTCTGTTTGGGTGGGAATGTTGTCCCATTGACGACCGCTGACACCATATATATAAGGTGTAATACCGAGCCAGTCCTCTAGAAAATTCCAAAACTTCAATTTAGAACCATCGTTGTTGGGGTCAGTAATTGAATCACCAAAATAAGCCACGCGCTTATGCGCCCATGGATGAGGGAAGCTAATGGTCTGAGCATTGACTTCATGAGCCAGTGCAAGGATGAAATACAGCGCAAAAAAAATATATCGTTTCATTATTTTATTAAATTATGGATTATTTAACTGCAAAAGTAGAAAAAAATGAAGAAACTACCAACTTCCTTTGTTTTTTTTAATATTATTGATGCTGCAATTAGCGAAAAAAATGACTAACTTTGCAAACGAATAAATACAAAACGAATATGAATAACAATTATTTTGAAAATGATCGCGTCGCATATCAGCGACAATGGGAAGTTTCTTCGGCCTTTCCTGCTCTGATGCGTAAAGTCTATACATGGATGGTTTTTGCCTTGGCAATTACAGGATTCACAGCATATGCCGTAGCTACAAGTCCTGGTGTACTCATGACAATTTATTCCAACTCAATGTTGTTGTGGGGAATGGTAATTGCTCAACTTGCCATTGTTATAGGAGTAAGTGCTGCCATAAACAGATTGTCGCTTACATCAGCCACACTTTTGTTTATACTATATTCCGTTATCAACGGAGCTATGTTCTCTAGTATATTCGTTATCTATACAGCATCGTCTATTGCTTCTACTTTCTTGGTTACGGCAGGAGCATTTGCTGTCATGGCAGTTGTTGGTTATACGACAAAGAAAGATCTTACATCAATAGGACGCTTGGCGATGATGGCTCTCGTGGGAATAATCATTGCCACACTCGTAAACGTATTCTTCCTTAAAAGCACAGGAGTAGAACTCTTCATCACCTATGCCGGAGTATTAATCTTTGTAGGATTGGTAGCATACGATTCCCAAAAAATAAAAATAATGCTTGCACAAGCTCCAGATGCTGGAGAATCAGCGCAAAAAATAGCTCTACTCGGAGCATTGTCACTCTATCTCGATTTTATTAATCTCTTCTTATATCTTCTCCGTATTTTTGGAAAAAGAGAATAAAAAGATAATATCTAATAGATCCCACTTTAAAACAGGTCTGACCTTTTAAAGTGGGATCTTTGTTTTTCTTCACTTAAATTCTATCAAGACTATATAAGTCTAATTTTCATGATAGTCCCCACTAAGATCCAATATCGTTCGCTAAAAAAGGGACTTGCATCGGACTTATATCAAACTTACTTGGGAACCATTACAATAATTCGATAGACGCTTTTGATAAGAATGAAGTTCTCACGTATCCCGAACACATCCCGAACACATCCCGAACACAGCCTAAGAGAAAAACTTATCCATTGCCTCCTTCTGCTCCAATTTTCTTTTATTTAACCTCCAAATGTTAAGCCACTTCACGAACCTATTCCAATGTACAAAACGTACGGCAAAAGTTTAAGAGTGCATATATATAATAAGGTGTAGAAAAATATGATGTAAAAGAAATGGAAAAATGATGCGTAAAAATGAAAAAAAACATGGATTTTCTTTGGTGGTATCGAAAAAGTGCGTACCTTTGCATTCGCTTTCACCACAAAACTGGTGACAAGCACTGAAGGAAGAGTTCTTTGAAAGATTTACATAAAACAGAGAAGTAGTAGTACAAGAAGCGAGACTTACTTTTTATGAGTACAGTCTTGGGTGAATTTACGAACCGTCGATTTTTAGGA